>JAZROU010000091.1:0-1995 GCA_045648865.1 Candidatus Enterousia sp. | reverse complement strand
CAATCAGTGCCACCACCGCATTGTATGGTGTGGTTTTCCTTTTCGCTTCTGCAACATAACATCGCCTGTCAATTGTATATGCCTGCGGATTTGCACACCTGTCCCCCGCCATAGACATAAACGGAAAAAATAACAATAATGCCGCTATATATCTTTTCATTTAAACACACTTTCGCAACGCTCTGCCTGTTTTATTAATTTTTGGGCCAACGTAACCAACGAAACATTCAAACCGGTTCCAACAAGCCCGGTTGCAACATTCGCACCCGCCAGCACATTTGCGGTGGCATTCAAATTATCCTTCTTTTTACGGTCTTGTTCATTCAGCAACAGCCGATTTTTATCATCCATATATTTATCCGAATTAGCAGCAGCACTGGTTGCCGTCCCGGCAACACCGATTACGGCACCCGCAATAGAAGTTCCCATAACCCCAGTCATGCGTTTTTCAATTTTTTCTATGTCCGCAGTGTTTATATTACCACACAACGCACCAACGTCGCCCAACGCATCCGCCACAGGCACATCAATCGGGCTGACACCGGCTTTTTTTAGACGTTCGGACATTTCCCCGGCAGAAACGATTGCCTGATTGCATGCCTGGATATGTTGTACCAATTCAGATTGATCCCTGTTTACCCCAGACACAATCGCCGACGCAATATTTGTCCCAACTGTTCCAGCCATCAACCCAGTTCGCCAATTACCTAATTTTTTTGAACGATCTAGCCGTTTTTGTAATTCTGCGATTTCTGCCATTGGCTGCATAACATTATTAAAAAATTCTTCACCAGTCATTTTTTGTACACCTGCTGCAGTGCACCCCCCATTCGCGCATATTTTAGCAACCAATTTATCTATTTCTTCTTCCTCTTGCGATTTTTTCACACCCGCCACCAATGCGCCGCCGGCGGCAACAGTACCAACCCCAGTAACAGCAGTATTTATTTTTGATACATTAGATACTTTGGATATTTCATCTGATATCCCAGAACACACTATTTGCGTTGCATCAAACACCTGTTGTGCCTGGTCAATCAAATCATCGCCACAGGAAACAGTCGGAACAAAACAACAAAAAAATAATATTAACTTTTTATACATACGCGCCCCTGACATCTGATATAAAAAAAATACCATAAAACACGAGCTTTGTAAAGAGCCTTCCCTAACCATCAACAATGCATAATTTGCACAGAACACAATATTTATGCCAATTAACCATGTCAGAAGAAATGCTTTAATAAACCGCCCGATTTGGGCGGTATGTTTGTTTTGTTGTTTTTATCGTTGTTTTTCTTTTACATATTCTGCGGCACGTTTGCGTTGGGTTATGTTTTCAAACACACCCACATACTCTGCTGGACTTTGTGGTTTTTGATACCGCACAACTATTTCATCGCCATCGTGTGGAAATATCACACCTGGTTGCAATGCGATATTCCCCTGTACGACTGTGCCGTGACGATTTACACCCCAAAAACATGCAGGGTTAGCATAATGAGAATAATGAACATTCAGTACCTTAACCGTATCTTGTGTAAAAGACGGGTCTGTATAATCTGTACTAATGGCATCTTTGATTTTGTTGTTAATATCCTTACAACCCGCCAGCGTCAACAGTACAAACCCCATAATCGGTAATTTATGCAGATATTGTTTCATTTTGATTTTCCTTTATCGTGTCTTGTAATGGTCACACAGGCTGGCGATTTTGCCTGCATATAATTTAGCATACCTTTTTTGCTGGTCTGTTCTGGCCCCCAGAACAACTTCGCCTGCGAACATGTGTCTATAATTCTCGTCAATATAATGGGTTATCACTAGCTCGCCAATTGTTGGATAAACATGACATTTATCTGGATTATAACTATACCCCAGGCGGCAATTGCATTCACAACCATCACAGTGGTCACCTTGGGGGACAAATACTCGTGCCCATTGCGGTCTTATGTTTATGAGTTTTTCCTGTGTAAATGACATTTTATTACCTTT
>JAZROU010000090.1:0-1118 GCA_045648865.1 Candidatus Enterousia sp. | reverse complement strand
TATTTTATCGTAATTACAAAACTTAGTAAAGTAGAAAGTGCATTTTTTCCAATCAAGAATATAATTTTTTAAAACCATTTTCTATTTTTCTGATGTATTCACTGTCACCGTCACGCCAATATCTGGGGTCGCGCATCATGCAGCGCAAATCAGAATCTGATAATTTTTTATTTTCATTTTTATCTGTTTTGACGGACGGTTCCATGGATTGCATCATCTTGTAAACGCTTTGAATTCCCTGGGGTGTAGCACACAATTCATCAAACGCTTCGCGTGGTAAAAAACGTTCACCGAATTCATTTATCGCATGCAGACATGCTGTCATTTTTTCTGTGCCACCAAAGAATTTTTTTAATTCGTTCATCGCAACTGATTCATCGCGCACAGAAAATAAATCTGATATCACGGGCGATAAAAATTCATTTGCAATGTCATAAATTTTTTCAACCTGTGTTTTTGTCAGACCAATTTCTAAAAATTTCTGGCGCAGATTTTCATCATCATATAATTCATGCACCGGGTATTCAGATGCATTATCTGGGATGCCAATGGCGCGATTAAATTTCTGGCGGGCATTGCTGTCAGATTCTGCGTTTGGTATTGACACCATTGTTCCAATCTTTTTTTCCAGTTCATTATACGATCGCATCAATGCTTCTGTGTTTAATGTACCATCATTATTGCGAAACTTTTCGGGAATATTATCCATTGTTTTTTCCTTTGTTTTCATTTGAACGACGCAGGAAATAAATTCCTGCCAGTGTAAATATTGCCTGCAACATTGTAAATAAATCTGTATCGCCAACTAAATATGCACCCACAGCAGATAAAATACCCGTCGCAGAAATTATATATGTTCGATATCCAGACAGACATCCACCGCGTATTATTCGTTTCATAAAAATACCTGTTACACATAAAACAACACACCATCAATATCTGCAATATAACCGCGATTGGTTGCCCATGATGGAATCGTGTCTGCAAAATGAAATTTGGTTGCACCATAACATGAATCTGGCAACAGACCATTAAGCATGCGTTGCGCAGTTCTGACACACATTTGAAACGCACGACTGTTTGCGGGAACCTGCAGGCGCGCATGATTTGAATCCGAT
>JAZROU010000089.1:0-3878 GCA_045648865.1 Candidatus Enterousia sp. | reverse complement strand
CGATACAAAGCGATTAGACACGAAATGGATTCGTACGGAGGCGACTTAGTCACCAAACCTGAGATGGTTGTAATCAATAAAATCGATGCAATCGAAGCAGACGAGTTAGCCGAAAAAATGACCACATTCAAAAAGTCGTTTGGCCGTAAAAAAAGACCAGAAATATTAACCATAAGCGCAGCGGGGAGAGTAGGAATTCCGGAGTTAGTTGCCGCCATAGAAAAAAAGTTCTTGGGGGTGGAGGATGACCAGAAACAAGCTGTCGAATCATAAGACATTGGCTGAAAAAGAACACGCTTATCGTTGTGCGTGCATGGATAGCGCACATAAAGCATTTGCATATTATTCGGATGGACGTAAAGTACCATTGGAAAACATTGATATTTCACGCGTAGAATTTATCGCAGGGCTGTGGCGTGTGCAAAACCCATTTCCGCGCAACATACAAGAAGTACGTGACAAATTGTTTATGCTTAGCGAACGTCTGGATTACAAAGAAAAAAACCTGTTTGAATTTTATCGTGCACATCCGGTTTGCGAAAATTGCTATGGCGCATTTGTTGCATCTGATGCGCACATCGTAGCAAAATATACAACCGACAAAAAAACATACTGGGCATACGGCAAAACAATAGAACAAGCACGGGCATTTTTGGGAATCAAACTGTATGACGAATACATGGACCAGATTCATAACATCGCATGCAAGAACACCATTGCACAACAAAAAAAATAATTTTTGATTTTTTATATAGCCTCTGCTAGAATCTTTGTATTAAACAAAACAGCAAAAGGAGAAGCACCTATGGTATCATTAAAAGGTACACAAACCGAAAAAAATCTGTTGATTGCATTTGCAGGCGAATCCCAGGCACGCAATCGTTATACTATGTATGCATCCAAGGCAAAAAAAGATGGCTATCAGGCGATTTCTAAAATTTTTCTGGAAACAGCAGACCAAGAAAAAGAACACGCATCCAGACTGTTCAAATTCTTGGAAGGTGGCGATATAGAAATTACAGCATCTTTCCCAGCAGGTAAAATTGGGACAACATTGGAAAACCTGCAGGCAGCAGCATACGGTGAACACGAAGAAAATACAGAAATGTATCCAAAGTTCGCACAAATCGCAGCACAAGAAGGCTTTCCTGCAATCGCAGAAATTTTAAAGAACATCGGATATGCAGAACGTTATCATGAATCACGTTTCCGCGCATTGGTTGATGCCATCGAAAACGACACATTGTTCAAACAGGACAAAATTGTTATGTGGCGTTGCACAAACTGTGGCATGTGGCACATCGGAACAGAAGCACCAAAGGTATGCCCAGCGTGCCTGCATGAACAGGGATACTTTATCAGCGAAGGCACAATTTCACGTTGCGACACAAACGAAGGATTCTGTGAATACAGCGTAATTGACGACTAAAAAAAAACCGCCAATCGGCGGTTTTTTATTTTTCCATATCATCTAGTATTCTGTTTAATAATCGCACAGAACTGTTTGCGCAACCGCGACCTGCCCACCCCAATAATTCTTGTCCGGTATTGTTGTCCGCGATAGAAACATTAAAACGCCACCACCAAAAACCATTAAAAACACACCATACTGGCTTGAATTTTGGGGCGGTTTCTGTAATTTGCACGATATAGCGCGCCTTTCCGACATCAGACATAGAAATAACTGACTCAACATTTTCCGCAGTTATATATGTCGCACCCGCACTTGAACGTTTATGACCGACCGTAACGTTGTAACCGCGCTCTGCCATCGCAGTTTTTATTGCATGCTGCATTTGATGACCGCCACGATCGACATAAAACACCTGGGAGATATCCAAAGAATCCGGTTTTACACTGACACTGTTACAGCCCGAAACAAATAACATTATCGAAATAAATACAGAACTTTTTCGCATCAAAATACCACCTGAATAAAAAAATGGCGCACCCGGCGCGATTCGAACGCGCAATCCCCGCCTTCGGAGGGCGATGCTCTATCCAATTAAGCCACGGGTGCAATGTGATATATTATAAATAAAATAACCGCAATTGCAAGACGTCTTTGGAATATTAACGTATCCGATTATAACCACGCCACAACATCTGGTTTAATCGTACCTGGGGGACACGTATTGAATCCAACGCCTTTAGCCCAAACATTATCGCAGAGCGATTAACCGTACGAATTACAGAATAATAAAATTCATCGCTGTATATTTTCATATTATTTTGTGTACGCCCGAAAGTACATTTTACAAATTTTATGAGACAGTTCTATGCGCGATTTTGAAACCAGCCGCGGCATAACATCATGACAAACACTGTAAAATTCATTAAAATCCATACCATGTCTTTCTAGCGCAACGCCCGCTGTTGCAATACTGAAATTTACATTGGCGATGGACACAGCATCTAAATCCAGTATCGCAGATACGCCATCGCGTGCGTCCATTATAATATTGTTTGGTCCCAGGTCACAGTGGCACACACTGTGACGCCCCGCATTTAGCGCAATCGTACCGTATTTTACCCCCTGCCCCAGCAGCCAAGATTCTTTCTTTTTTAATATATTAGACATCGCGACATCTGAACAATTCTTGTTCGGAACGTCGTTGAATGCTTCGATTGGAATATCAGACATTTTTTTGATATTCGCTGCAATCGCATAAAAGATTTCCGGTGTTCGTGATTTAGGCATGCCAGATCTGATAGATTCGGCCAATGTGATGCCAGATATGTATGGATACGATTCAAAGAACTGACCGCGATAACTGTGCAATTGCACGTGTGGCACCGCGATACCGCGATTTACAAGGATATGACCGATATCACGATTTCTGATGGCAATATCTTTATCACAAAATCTGAATACAGTTTTCACAGAATCCGCGCCCGTGGCGATAAAGACAATATGTTTGGTACCACGCACAATGGGTGCATCGATACTAGCAACGTCTTTTAAGACATAAAAAATTGCACTGCGATAAAAATTTAGATCTTTTCTTAACATTATCGTGTTGTCAAATTTATTTTACTGTCAACAAGATATAAGTCAAGTAGTATTAGGCAGGACAATATATTTTATTTATTGGCAAAAATTATCTTGCATGATTTTATAATTCATATATAATTGGCGCTGTGGGTTAGTAGCTCAGTGGTTAGAGCGGAGCGCTCATAACGCTTTGGTCGTGGGTTCAAGTCCTACCTAACCCACCAGAATTAAAAAAATCCCCGTTTTTGTGGGGATTTTTATTTTATTCTTCTACAAGGACCATTGACTTGCCATCTTCTATAATTAAATCAGGATCCTGGGATACATCTTTGCCCCCAGTCCATACATAGTAAGAATACGGGACATCCGCTGGCGCCTGAATTTCAATTATATGCCTTGACGTTTCCAGGACCAAATCCCGACCGTTTGGCGATTCATAACGCATAATCGCACATTTTTCGCCAACGCACATATCGGCGTTGCCAGGTTGCTGTGTAATAACTTCGTCCGATGATGACTGACAGCCCGCCAAGAACACCATCATTCCCATAATGGGTAAAATAATTCTTTTCATGCCTGGCATTGTATCATAATTTAAACAAATAAAAAAGCAAAATAACAAAATATTGACAACGGGCGTTTTTGTATTATTATGCATAGCATGGCTAGATTAAATTGTGTTTATTGCAACAAAGAAATAACGACACGCAGTCGTGAACATGTCATCCAAAATGCGCTGGGTGGCCTGTACGAATCCGAAGATATTTGCTGTCCGGATTGTAATAATTATATTAGCAGAGAGATAGATGCGCCATTTACAAAAATTTTCAATCCGATACTGGGTAATATTGAAAACCTGGCCAAGACAAACAATAAAAAATCA
>JAZROU010000088.1:0-7337 GCA_045648865.1 Candidatus Enterousia sp. | reverse complement strand
TGTTCGATATAAATTGGGAAAATGCGCAAAATGATATACTGGATTTTTTCCGACAGAATGCGTCACGATAACTGGTTTACAATTAATGTTTTTGCCATTGTGATGGATTCATCTGTTATTTCTGCGCCACTGATTATGCGCGCAACCTCGTTTATGCGATCAGTGCCAGTTATTTCACAGACCGAAGTTTTTGTTATGTTGTCTGTGACGCTTTTTGAAATCTTGAAATGTTTATTGGCGAAACCTGCAACCTGGGCTGAATGCGTAATTACCAATGCCTGATTAGATGCGGCCAATCGATTTAAACGCGCACCAACCGCAGCGGCGGTGGCGCCACTGATGCCTGTGTCAACTTCGTCAAAAACAAATGTGTGCATGTCGTTTTTGCCCGCCAAAACAACGCGCATAGCCAACATCAAACGTGCCAATTCCCCACCAGACGCCGCGCGGTGCAGTGGCGCAAATGGTGCACCTGGGTTTGTTTTTATCATAAATGTAACGTCGTTTGTGCCGTGGGCACACGGCGCACAGTCGGTCAGTTCAACACAAAAATCAGCCGACCCCAATTTTAAATCAGGCAATTCAGACAGCAGCCTTAGCCGCAAATCGTCCGCGGCATTACGTCGCGCGTCGGACAATGCATTTGCCGCAGCAAGAAAATCTTTGCGACACGCATCGACAATGGTGGACATCTTTTTTAATTCTGCGTCAGAATTATCGATGGCATTTAATTGTCGGGTCATTTCATCCAGAACGTTTGATAAATCATCGGCAGAAACGCGATGTTTGCGCGCAGCAGCACGAATTGCAAACAAGCGTTCTTCTATGGCGTCCATGTTTTCTGTGTCGGCAATCTCAGG
The DNA here is from genome assembly GCA_045648865.1 of Candidatus Enterousia sp. Taxonomy (GTDB): domain Bacteria; phylum Pseudomonadota; class Alphaproteobacteria; order Rs-D84; family Rs-D84; genus Enterousia. Next base: position 6,477 of record JAZROU010000088.1, on the reverse strand, counting down.
CGTTAAACTTTGCGTTATTTCTGCGATACCATCGGCCAAACTGTACAAACGATCGATTTGTTCTGAATATGGATTTTCATCACCACGAATGCGTTGCAGAATGTGCGCGACATTAAACAGTTGGGTGTCCAAAGAATTGCCGCGCGGGGCCAGAGCCTCAAGCGCTTCGGCTAAAATCGCAGCATTCTTTTCTGCATTCATCAGATTCGCACGACGCGCAGCCAGTTCCGCTTCTTCGCCGGGTTGTGGCGCCAACCGTTCCAATTCGGCAATGTTATGTTCCAAAAATTCGCGGTCAGATTCGCTGCGCGACAAGATGTCTTGTAATTCATTTAAGCGTCTTTCTGCATCGCGATATGCAGAATATGCATTTTTTACATTTGATAATAATTTGTCGTATCCAGACACGTTATTCGTCGCGAACAAATCCAACGTCGAACGATGCATAGATTGATTTAACAATGTATGGTTGGCGAATTGGCCGTGAACTTCGACCAAAGTGTCCCCTATTGTCTTTAAAGTCTTTACAGATACAGGGACGTCATTTATCCATGCCTTGCTTTTACCGTCTGTGCCCAGTGTGCGACGCAATATAAGGCCGTCCGAACAATCGATATCATATTCGGACAATATGTCTGTGACGATGTCCGGGGCGCAATCAAATTCAGCCACAACAGATGCCATGGCACAACCATGTCGTATCAGACCAGTATCAGAACGTGCCCCCAACGCCAGGGACAAAGCATCTAATAAAATACTTTTCCCTGCGCCGGTTTCCCCGGTTAATACGTTCAGGCCACGCCCAAATTCAAGGGCCAGCTTTTCAATCAATACTATATTTGATATTTGCAGTCCAATTAACATGCGTGAATTATAGACTTTTTAATGGTATGTTTTCCAGCAAAAAATCGTGTGTCCACAATATATAACAATCAATTTTATAGCCTGGATAAATGGTCTGCAACAGGCGCGCATATTCGTGTATTTGAAAAACGTATTTGCTGTGATACGCGTTGCAATCGCGATCTGTTTTATAGTCCAGAATACTTATGCGTTTGGCAGAATTGTCGATTGTGACACGGTCTATTCTGCGGCTGATAAAACGACCGTTTATTGTGCCCGCAATTGGCAGTTCTGTTCTTGATTTTGCAGAAAAAAATGATGCCAGCCCAGGAACAGATTTTATTTTGTTTACAATTTCTGGGTCGCCCGAACTATTGTCGCCATCTATGAATACACGTTGCAGGCGACTGTGCATTTTTTGCCCCGCAGACGTTGCGTATTGCGCAGAATCACATGCCGATAAAATTTTATGCAATGTCGTCATTTGTTATCCTGATATATTCATCGTTTTGTTCGTTTGATCCAAACACACGCCACAGCTGTGTGTGCCATGCGTTCTGGGCAGAATTTTTGTTCGGCGTGTATCCATAGATGTACAATTCATCACGTGCACGCGTCATCGCTACATACAGTAACCTGTAGTATTCTGCAATACGTTTTTTGTTTAATGCATCGGACGCGTCTGCACGACAGGCGCTGGCGTCGCCACGGGGCGCCCACAGCCATACGGACGAAACATCCAAAGATGGTATCGGTAAAATATCTTCATCCTTGGGCGTTCGCACAGTATCAATCAGAAAAACAACAGGCGATTCCAATCCTTTGCTGCCATGGACGGTGACAATACGGACGCCATTTGATGCATCCATGTCACGTTTGATTTCGCTGCCACCGGTGATAAACCATTTCAAAAACTGAAACAATGTTCCGGGCTGTGTGCGTTCGTACGCCAAACATATAGTCATAAATTCCGCCAATGGGTCTATTACCTGTTCCCCCAGTGCAGATATAAAGCTGTCGCGGACACCGCCAGAGTTTAAAACAGAATCAAAAAATGTATACGGCGCCATGACTTTTGAGTACGATAATATTTCTGATAATTTTTTGTAAATGTCAGGATGTTCACCCTGCAATATCTCATAAACCGTAACTGGAATTGAATCTGAATCCGTACGCGCCCGCCCCTGATTCGCATCATTTTTTAATTTGCATAATTTAAAAATATCGTGTTCATTCAAACGATAAATCGGGCTTTTTAACACACAACACAAACTGTAATCATCTGCAGGGTTAAGGCACCAGCGAACCAAATTCAGCAAGTCGCGCACCGCCGGAAATTCTGGCAGGACGATACGGTCGCTGCCCGCGACATCGATTCCACGCCGCTTTAACGCAAGCCCCAAATAGCCCGCCATTGGGTTGCGCTGTTGCACCAACACCATGATATTGCCGGCAGTAAAGCGCCCAGCGTCTATTATTGATTTTATCTTGTCCGCGATTCCATCCAGATACTGTTTCAGCGACACATCATTTTCCAGCTTGGATGTCAGGCGATGCAATTCAATTGCGCCAGGTGCAGATGCGCGAAAGCATTTGTGCGCATTATTGGCAAAATTCGATATCTCCATAACCTGGGCGTCTGAAAAAAATCTGTCTACGGCATATAATATTGGTGCGGTCGACCGAAAACTTTGCGCCAAGGGAATTTCTGCAAATGAACGTAGGTTTTCTGAAATCTGGGCTGAAATGGCGTCGCGACTGGTCGCGAATGCGCGCGGGTCAGCCCCTTGAAATCCATAGATAGACTGCTTAGAATCGCCAACAACGAACAACGAATGCACATCCTGGACGGTGTTCCCGTCCGCAAAAAAATCACCCGACAGCATTAACATGATATCCCACTGGGCGGGAGACGTATCTTGGGCTTCGTCCAGCAATATGTGCGAAAGCGATAAATCCAGCTGAGACAACACCCACCCCATGGTCGCTTTGTCAGAAAACAGTTTGCGGGTGTATAAAATCAAATCTTCAAAATCCAGCAAATTGCGCGATCGCTTAATAGTCCGATATTCGTCGGCAAAAGCCGCCGCCAAATCAAATAACGCAAGCGTGTCATTGAACAGCATTTGATTTGAATTGTATTGATCGATTTCATAAACGCGCATCTGTTCGGACGCCAGATATTCTTTTTTGGACACATTCTGCTGTGGCAAACCAGTCGACGTCAGATATGCGGTTTTGTATTTTTCAAAATCAATAGTATTGTCAATATACTGTTTCGTTAAGTTAATAATTTTGTCCAAGTAATTTACCGGCTTTTTTGCGTTTTTTTGTTCCTCAATCGCAATTTCAATGATTTTTTCCAGTTCCGTTTGGCAAAAATCAAAATGTGGCACCGTATCCAAATTTAAAAATTTACGCGTCGTATCAATAAAGTATTCGCGATAGTTGTCAAGGTTCTTGATCTGAAAAAACTGTTTATACTGAGAACTTAACACCCCCAGCAATTCGGACATATAGGTTTCCGAGACACGACCAACGATGTGCGAAAACGCATCGTATACCCGCGCACCATCAGATGGCGAATTTATCATTTTCTCAAATGCGTCTTGCAACAATACCCGCTGGGCAGAATCAGACACCAGCGACCATGCCGGCGATAGACCGGCTTCGATAGGAAAACGATGTAATATCTCTTCGCAAAAACCGTGAATTGTTTTTACCTTTAATATTTCTGGCTTGTCAATAAACTGAAAAAATATTTCACGCGCATGTAAAATATCCGCATGCGTCACAGGCCGATTGATCGCCACGCCATCCAATATTTCCGCCAGCTCATCATCTGTGACGGTCATCCACATTCGCAATGCGGCCAATATACGATTTCGCATTTCGCCGGCACCCGCGTTTGTATAGGTCAAACACAGAATCCCAGACGACGAAACATCTTTGGAACGAAATAAAATACGCAACAGGCGCTGGACCAAAACGCTGGTTTTGCCGGTGCCGGCATTTGCCTGGACCCAGACATTTTCCAGTGGATTTGCAGCACGATCCTGTTCTGGCGAAAGAGTATGTTTTTTTGCCATTTAAGCCCTTGCATTGTTGGTTCGATTTTAGTATAAATTCGGATGAACTGCAAGTTTTATAAAACATCTATTGATTCAGGGGGAAGGAATGGAAATCACGCAAGCGTTATTGGTTGGCTGTGGAATATTGGGCGGCCTGTTAGTCATGGCACTGTTTTTTTTATTTTTTGTGTCCAGAAAATCACAAAAAGTAATGCAATCAATGCTGACGATAATGACAAAGCCAGAACGCGCAAAAATTACAGATGCAACACGTGTGCTGAACACCCTGTTGGCAGATGAAATTTATAAAATCGAGCAGTCTTTCCAAACAATGCGTGATACACTGAACGCACAAATAGCATCGGCGGACGAGCTAAGAAAAATATTAACCACACAAAACGAACAATTAGTCACAACCGCAAATGAGGCAACGAAACAAATTTCTAATATGTCAGGACGACTGGACAATACAGTGTCTGGACTGGGACAGATTGTAGAATCCCAATCATGGGCAAATGTAGAACAGTCAGCAGATCGTTTTAGTAGCACAGTTAACGACCTGTTGGGACGCATAGACAAAACAACACAAGACACAACAGAACAAATTTTAAAAATACAGTCACAAATTGACACCTGGAACGAGGGCGAAAAAATATTAGCCGAACAATTGCAGACAATATTTAATACAAATGCAGAACAAATGAAAAACATCACAACAGAATCAAATGTTATGCAAGAAAAATTAACCGAATTAGCCAAATCTGTGTCTGACGGGTTCGATAACGTAAAATCATCTGCCGCAAATTACGAAGATATAATGCTACGAAACGACAGAATGTTGGATGGACATCTGGATAAACTGGCAGAATTTAGCAAGCAATCAAAAAAACAATTAACCAATCAAATGAACACTTTGACCAACACAGCAAATGTCGTTGCGGGACACATACGCCTGGCAGAATCATCCATAGACAACCAGACCAGAAGATTAACCGACGCGGTCGAAACACTGGTTTCATCTGCAACGACAACCGAAAATTCTGTGCGTGGAATATCTATGGAGCTGTCTACGCTGACAAATAGGTTCGATAACGAAATCAAAGAATTTGCAACCGGTGTTGTAACCGAACTAAAAACTGTATCAGGCGTTGCGAACGCAACACTGGAAAATACTAAGACTGCCGCCGGAGCGTTTTCAGAATCTGTACGTACGATGGCAACAGGCGTACGCGAAACATTGATAGAAATGAATACTGCGCACACGCAATTGTCAGGCCAGTCAGAAAACCTGATAAAGATGTCATCAGAAACGACCGCGCAGTTACAGCCGTTGTCTGCATTGATTGAAAAATACTATTCTGCCCTGCCCGATTTGTCACGCGGCAGTGTAGAGGCCAGTCAAATATTGGAACAAATAGTTGGCAGCTTAAACGAAAAATTAAACCAAATGAAGACAACTGTCGCTGAATCAACGAATTCGATTTCTGATTCTGCAATAAAATTAGAAGATTTGGCGGGCGCATCGCGACAACAGATGATCGATCTGATGTCAGATTATGCCAAGGCAGTCAATACGATGCAAACACTGAACAAACAAATGATGGTTGCGCGCGCATCTGCGCCGATGGACGCGATAAAAAACGCACCAGCAGAAACATTCGGACATGTCAGCAGCCAAGACTTTTTAGCACAGACCAGCAATTTCTTTGAAAAATTACACGAACAGTCAATGGATTTAACACGTTCCACTGGCGCTGAAATCCCGGATGTCGTATGGAAGAAATATCACAGCGGAGACAAAACAATATTCTCGAAATGGCTGGCAAAAATGCTGGGGGCGGCGGATAAAAAACGCATCAAAGAAATGATTAAAAACGATGCGGTTTTCCGTTCTCAGGCAACACAATTTGTACGCAGCTTTGATAAAATATTGATGCGCGCACAGCAGACAGACAACGCAGACAAAGTCGCAGCAACACTGATCAAAACTGAGCCCGGACAAATATACATAGCGCTGAAAAGTCACGTTTAAAAAAACCGCCAATTGGCGGTTTTTTTTTAGCGACGACGAAAATTACTGTTGTGTTGTGCGCCGTTGCTGGAACGCTTGGACAAATAGCGTGCTGCGATTAAAATCAACCATTCTAATGACAGCATACCCAAACCAACAAGTTTGTTATCTATACCAACAACCCATCCAAGAACATAAGCCAATTGGGCAACAAATGAAACATACAAAACACCGAATACGCCCGTAAAAAATATTTTTTTCACTTTTCCAAACATTTTAATATCCCTTTTCTTGTTTATACATTTATAAGAGCAATAAAAAATGCCGGGATTCTGGTGCCAGGTTCCCGGCGAACCCCGCAATAACAAAAACGAATACAATCAACAATCGCCAATCGTATTCAACGCCATATTAGGCAGCCATTGCAAGGCGAACATTGTCGTTCGCAGCGATTCTATCGCCATTCAGTTTTTAGTCGGCTTTTTACGACGCCATGTCGGATTCACCCAATTTGTCTTTCATCATCTGTCGAATCTATGTCAGCCCCATAAT
>JAZROU010000087.1:0-21889 GCA_045648865.1 Candidatus Enterousia sp. | reverse complement strand
AATTGATGCAGATCAAGCGTTGCGTGAATGGGGGTGCGCGTAATCGGTGGAATTCGTGTAGACAGGTGTAATTCAGAACGTACGGCGCGACGGGTTTCTGTGTCGTCGGGCGTGTGTTCTGAACCGATCATTTGTTCGATGTCGTAATCTGTTAACTGTTTCATGGGTGTGCCCGTTCAAATACAAGTACGCGTTCTGTGCCCCCCAAATCAAATTCCGAGCGCATCAGATTCCAACCGTGATGAATAAATATGTCTTTTATGTCAGGGGCCTGGTCAATGCCGATTTCCAGGTACAGTTTGCCGTTTGGTTTTAACCATAAATGACTGTTTTTTGCAATTGATTTATATGCAGCCAGACCATTGTTTGCGGCGTATAGTGCCATTTTAGGGTCGTGTTTTGCGCCATCGTTTACACGTTTGTCATTTTTGGCAATGTATGGCGGATTTGATACGATAATATCAAATTGTTCGCTGAATTTATGTTGGTGACTAAATGATGTGCGAATTGTTTTTATTTTGTCGCATAGGGCCAAGGATTTGATATTTTTTTTTGCAACACGAAGCGCAAGAAACGATTTATCAATTGCGTATCCGTGTGCATCAGGTATGTTTTTGCATAATGCACATATTATGCAACCGGTTCCAGTGCCCAGGTCAAGAATGTTATATGGTGTGTCCGATAAACAGTCTGATATTACCGCGGAAACCAGTGTTTCTGTGTCGGGGCGTGGGTCCAGTGTATGTGTGTTTGTATAAAATTTTAGACCGTAAAACCATTTCTGATGGATTATTTTGGCAACCGGCATCCCATGTCGTAATTTATGTGCAATTCGTAATACGGAAAGTTTGGAAAATTTTTCAGTGTTTTCCATGATTATACGGGCCGCACGAATGCCCCCGGCGCGCTGTAAAATTTCGAATGCTTGATTTCTGTTCATAAAGACATTATAATCGCGCTTATGAAAAAAGCAAAAGATATTATGAATACAACCACATTGACTCGTTTGGTTATGGCGTTGGCTGTGCTGTTGAGTTTGGTTGCCGTTTTTTTAGTAGTGACAAAGCGTACACCGTCGCAGATGCGTGCAGAACGCGTGGGCGAATGTAAGTCTGTCGTTATGGTCGCGTCTGGGGACACGTTGTCAAAACTGTTGTTGGAACAGGGGTTAAGTCACAATGATGTTAATGCGGTTGCGCAGGTGCTGAAGGCGAATGCGGATATCACAACGTTGCGCGCAGATCGTGATAAGTTAGAATTCGTGCGCGAATCGGATGATGCGCCTGTGTATAAAATTGTGGTTATCCCGTCACCATGGAGGCAGGTGGAATTGACCTGTAATGACACAGGAATGTGGGATTGCAAAACTGTTGATATAGAACGTGATACGCGTGCGGTGTACAAGGCTGGGGAAATTTTAGACGGGGACAGTTTTTATCTGGCGGGGCAACGTGCAGGAATCCCAGCAGGTATTCTGGCAGATGTGTACGATTTGCTGGCGTTTGAGATGGACTTTGAACGTGATGTGCGTGCGGGACAAAAGTTTACAGTTCTGTACGAAGAGAATTTTTCAGAAGGGAAAAAAATTGATAATGGACGTGTGTTGGCCGTTTCGTTTGAGGCCCTGCGTGGAAATGTTCAGATGTATAGATTTAGAAAGTCTGATGGGACGATTGGTTATTATGATGCAGATGGTAATGGGGCAATAAAATCGCTGAAACGTACGCCGATTAATAATGCCAAGGTTACCAGCAGTTTTTCTAAGAAACGTAAACATCCTGTTTTGGGATTTACGCGTGCCCACAAAGGGGTGGATTTCCGGGCGTCAACAGGTACGCCAATCCCAGCCGCCGGGGCAGGGCGTGTCGTTGCGCGCAGCTATAATCGTGGACATGGAAATTATGTAAAGATTCGTCACAATGGATCGTATGAGACATTGTATGCACATATGTCCAGGTTTGCCAAGGGGGTGAATGTGGGAACAACTGTGCGACAGGGGCAAACAATTGGATATGTTGGTTCGACGGGAATTTCAACAGGACCGCATTTGCATTATGAAATTATCAAGGATGGCGTGCATGTTAATCCAATGACTGTCAAGTTGCCTGCAATTAGTAATTTGGGCAAAGATGAAAAAAAGAAGTTCATTGAATATCGCAAGATTTTGGATGATGGAATGAAACAGTTGGAAAAAAATCCATCAGCCTATATCCAATTGTAATTTTTCCCCAGATTTTTCTGGGGAATTTTTATGACTTGATTGAATGTTTGTTTTTTTGTAAGAATGGGGCAAGGAAGTTTTTTGTAGTTATAGGAGTAAAAAATGAATGTTGCTGAAAAAATGCAGTTAGAGACGGGGTCGCTGGAAGCTATTTTGTCTTCGTTGGGTGAAAAGGCCGTGGCATTTGGTTTGCGCTTGTTGGCGGCGGTTGCAATATTGGTCGTTGGACTGTGGCTGGGCAAAAGGTTGTTGAATACGATACGTCGTGGAATGGAACGACGTAAGTTGGAGGCATCATTGTCTTCATTTTTGTTGTCGTTTTTGAATATAATTTTCAAGGTTTTTGTTGTCGTTATTTGTTTGGCAACAGTTGGGGTTCAGATGACGTCAATTGTTGCGGTGTTGGGTGCTGCGTCTTTGGCGGTTGGTATGGCACTGTCTGGGACGTTGCAAAATTTTGCGGGTGGTATGGTAATATTATTCTTTAAGCCATTTAAGGTCGGAGATACGATAGAGACTGCAACAGGCAGAACTGGGGTTGTGAAGAAAATTATGATTTTTACAACAGAGTTGCATACATTTGATAATCAGGTTGTTTATTTGCCAAATGGCGCGTTGTCAAATGGGGAAATTGTGAATTTGTCCCAGGGAAAATTGCGCAGAACCGATTTGAAAATTATGGTTGCCTATGGTGATAAAATATCTGATGTTCGCAAGATTGTTATGGACGTTTTGAAGAAAGATCCACGTGTACTGTGGGAACCGGCGCCGCAGGTGCTGATAAACAATTTGGGGGACAGTGGGGTTAATTTGCTGGTGCGGTATTGGGCAAAGTATGCCGACGTGTACGGTACGAATATTGATTTGATAGAAAAGATTTACGAAACATTGCCGAAGAAGAATATAAGCTTCCCATTCCCGCAATTGGATGTCAGGGTTGTGAAATAAAAAAATCCCCATTTTGGGGATTTTTTTATTTTGTTTTTTTGATGTGGTTATACAACCTCGGTTACAGCGCGCAGGGCACCATCGCGCGACAGTTGAACAACGCGTATTTTCTTTTTCATTTCTGTGATTAAGTCTGTTCGGTTATATGCAGGCTGGGTGTGTAAAATTCTGTCTGCAAATGCGGCATAGGCGGCTTCGGCGCTTTCTGCGTGGATCGTGGTATAAAAATGATCGTGGCCTGTGCCCAGCATTTCCCATAAAACAGATGCGTTGTCTGTCGATATTTCGCCACCAATAATTACATCAGGGGTCATTCGAACCACTAAATCTAATAATCTGGCATAGTTAAAGTCGTTGTTTTGTTCGGTGCGTGATAATATAAAATGTACCCGGTTTGCCTGGGGAACGCGAATTTCACGCGCGTCTTCGACGGTGATAACACGGCTGTTTTTATCGATTAATGTCAGCATGTGATTCAAGAACGTCGTTTTACCTGTTGCGGTCGCACCTGATATTAAAATCGGACTGCCGTCATTGATTGCGGACATAAGGCGTTCGTACGGGTCATCTGGTCGTACGTTTTCACGCGGTTTCACCTTTAATAATTCTTTGCCACGTTCCAGGTGATAATTTTCAAAACTGGTGCTGGGGGCGCCACCACCACGAATGTTTAAGGCGACGCCACCTGTTATGTCGCGTTCGTCATATTGTACGTTGGGACCGGCAATCGCTGTGAAACGATGGTTGCCAGGCAGTGTCGCGTAAACGACAGGTATGCCGTGCGTCGGGTTGAATGGGCGTTCGTAAATGTTTGCAACAGTGTGGATTAAATCAACCAGGTATTGTTTGCTTAATATTTCTGTTTGATACGACACCCAGGGAACACGCGCGTCGTGCAGGCGCATCCAAACTTCGCCAGCGTGGTTGATTGCGATTTCTTCTACGAATGATGGACTGTAAAATTCCGCCAGTGGTTGTAATAAAGATTCTAGGACTATGTTTGACATCAAATTGATTTTATCATAAATCGTGACTTGAATCAAAATTCTTTATTTGTTAGAATCAAAAAAAAGAGAGATTAATATGAAAAGATTTTTGTTGTTTTCATTGTTGGGAATGCTGGCACTGGGGGGGTGTATGACAAATTCAGATGCACCGTATAATGAAGCGGACTTTGCACAGGGCGGCGAAGATGCGCCATTGTATAATGAACGCACCAGCACATTTATGCAGTCTGAAAATCAATATGCAAATATCGATTCGTATAAGCCGAAAACCGCCGCAGAAAAAGAACAAAATTCAAATCGTTGGAATACGTCACGTATGGAAACGCGCTGGCAGGAATACAAGGGCGCGATGGTGCGTGTGCAGATTTTGCTGGGAAATACTGATGTGCGCGAAATGCGCCTGCGATTGATGCAAAATGCAGATGGCATGGATGTTGATGGCGATTCGCGTACAATTTTGGCCGCGGTCGCAGATTTTGAGATGAAACGCGTATGTGGACGTAATGCGGATAGTATTGTCATGGTTTATGACAGACCGTCATTTGATGTAATGCGTCCAACGCCATATTTTGACTATCGGATAGAGGCCGAAGGGGCAACTATGCGCGAATACGGTTTCAGATGTGTGTACAACAATTAACAACAAAACAAAAGGTGAAAATATGAAAAAAGTAGTATCTGTTATGGGTGTTTTAGCGGTTTTGGGTCTGACAGGCTGTGGCGAAAAGGCGCCGGTTGCAGAAAATGGTGATACAGTTGTCATTAATTTTGCAGGTTATTTGGATGGTGTTCAATTCCCAGGTGGTACAGCGGAAAACTTTTCTTTGACATTGGGCAGTGGTCAATTCGTCCCAGGGTTTGAAGATCAGGTTGTCGGTATGGCCGAAGGTGAAGAACGTGATATTAACATCACATTCCCAGAACAATATGTTGAAGATTTGGCAGGAAAGTCTGTTGTGTTCAAGGTAAAAGTTCTGGATATTGTTGAAAAATAATAAAATCCCACCATTTGGTGGGATTTTTAATTTCTAAATTTATAGCGCTTTGATTGTTAATTGTATTGATTTTTGCTTGGCGTTTTATCAAGTATTACGATACTTGTTTTTTTCAAAAAATTGCTTATATATATCATAAATTCGCGAATCGGGTTTTTGTGTGGTATAATTTCACAGATAGTAAAAGGATTTGAGTATGGCACTAATTCCAATGGTTATAGAAGAGTCACCACGTGGTGAACGTTCATTCGATATTTATTCTCGTTTGTTGCGTGATCGTATTATTATGGTTAATGGACAGATTGAGCCAACAATGGCAAACAGTATTGTGGCCCAGTTGTTGTTCTTGGAATCTGAAAATCCGAATGCTGATATTTCAATGTATATTAACAGTCCGGGTGGTGATGTATCCGCAGGGTGGGCGATTATGGATACGATGCAGTATATCAAGGCGCCGGTTTCAACAATTGGGATGGGGCTGGTTGCATCGATGGGGTCTGTGCTGTTGGCAGCTGGCGAAAAAGGAAAACGCTTTGTTTTGCCAAATACCCAGATTATGATTCATCAGCCTTTGGCCGGTGCACAGGGACAGATTACTGATATGGAAATTCAAATGACTCAGTATCAGAAAAATAAAAAGACCTTGATTAAACAAATGTCTGAATTTACAGGTAAAAAAGAAAAAGAATTGTTTGATGCGATGGAACGTGATAATTGGATGTGCCCGCAAGAGGCCAAAGATTTCGGCCTGATTGACGAGGTTTTGGAACGTAAGTAAATAATTCATATATTGTATGGGGAAACAGATATGAGTGATGAAAAAACACCAAAAACAGAAAATAATCAGCAGTTTTGCAGTTTTTGCGGCAAGGCAGTTTATGAAGTAAAAAAGTTGGTTAGTGGACGCAATGTTTGTATTTGCGATGAATGTATTAATCTGTGTAATGATATTATGGCGGATGATAATCGTCGCGAGGTCAGTCAAGATGCAAAAAAATTGCCAACACCATCACAAATCTATAATTTTCTGAATGAATATATAATTGGTCAGGATGTTGCAAAACGTACATTGGCGGTTGCGGTTTATAATCACTATAAGCGTCATTCGGTTGCGGCGACGTCTAATGTAGAAATTCAAAAATCAAATGTGTTATTGATTGGGCCAACAGGAACAGGCAAGACTTTGTTTGCGCAAACGTTGGCGCGGATATTGGATGTGCCATTTGCAATCGCAGACGCAACAACGTTGACCGAGGCTGGATATGTTGGCGATGACGTCGAAAGTGTTCTGACGCGTTTGTTGCAAAATGCAAATTTTGATGTGGAACGTGCGGGACGTGGAATTATATATATCGACGAAATTGACAAGATTTCCCGAAAATCTGAAAATCCGTCGTTGACACGTGATGTGTCGGGCGAAGGTGTACAGCAGGCGTTGTTAAAGCTTATCGAAGGGACGGTTGCCAATGTGCCGGCCGGCGGGGCAGGGCGTAAGCACCCGGGCGAGGCGACCGTGCAACTGGATACCAGCAAAATTTTATTCATTTGTGGTGGCGCATTTGATGGGTTGAATAAAATTATCGGGAATCGTACATCGGCGCGGCGTGGTATTGGATTTGGGGCGCATGTCGAATCTGTAGAGGAACGCAAGAATAAATCTTTCTTGAAAGACGTGGAACCAGAAGATTTGGTGAAATTTGGTATTATCCCAGAATTGATTGGGCGTTTGCCAGTAATTACAACGTTACAAGAATTAGATGAAGACGCGTTGGTCAAGATATTGACCGAACCCAAAAATGCGGTGGTTAAACAGTTTGCAGCGATGCTGGAAATGGATGGAGTAAATTTAAATGTCACAGATGATGGTTTGCGTGCAATCGCCAAGATGGCGGTGGCGCGAAAAACAGGTGCACGTGGTTTACGCAGTATATTGGAACGCGTGTTGTTACAGCCGATGTTTGACGCACCAGATAAAGAAGATTTGGCCGAGATTATAATTGACGCGGATGTTGTAAATGAAAAGAAGGCACCGGTTGAGGTTGCCAAGGAAAATAAAAAAGCGGCATAATATGCCGCTTTTTTTTATATTAATTTGTGTTATTCACGCCATATTACGGATTTAAATGATGCGTTTATATTGGCGCGCAATTGTGTGTCACAAAAGAACATGTCGCGTTGTTGGGCGGTTGTTTTGTGCGAATCATCTTCGAAATGTGGGATGTATTTCTGAATTGCAATATTCGCAACGCCACGTGTCGACAGAATATCTGTGATTTGTGTTAAATCTGATTTTGATATGTACCGTGGATCGCATGTTATGCGCACTTCCAGGTCTTTGTTTGTTGCCAACCAGATGTCCAGACTGCGAATTATGTTGTCGTATGCAATATGTTGCCCGGTTAAATCAGGATAGTTTTTACGTGTTGCCTTGAAATCCAGGCCAATCCAATCAATAATATTTGTGGCGCGTGCAAGTGTGTCGGGGTAAAAGCCGTTGGTGTGCAGGCCAATCTTGAACCCTAGTTCGCGTACGCGATGCATGTATTCGATTAGGATGTCGCCCTGCATCAGGGCTTCGCCCCCAGAAAAAACGACCGCTTCGAGTCGGCCAACCCGTGATTTTAGCCATTCGAACACGCGTTCTGGGTCATATTCGCCGTCGCCAGGGGATAATAAATGGGGATTAGAACAATATTTACACCGTAATGGACATCCAACCAAAAACAGCACACATGCCAGTTTGCCTGGATAATCGATTGTGGTGAATGGAACTAATCCCCCAATTTGTATTTCGCGCATTTTGATTATGCCGCACGTTTTAATAAGTCGTGATGACGTGCACCTGCAGACAGACTGTTTGCTTCGGTAAATGTTTTACGTTCGCAGAATTCTGAATATTTGCCAATGTTAAAGTTTGATACTGGTCTGATGAATCCCATTGAACGTGAAAAAACTTCGCATGGTGTTCTGTTGCAGTTTGTTGTCATATCTATCTCCTCCCTTTCTGATGTTTTTATGACTGGTATTTTTTATTGTTGTTCAGTTGTGTCCTGGTTGGCGGCGTTTTCTGCGTCGCATTTTGGACAGAATTCGTGTTTTCCTGGCAGATATCCGTGCTTTGGACAAATCGAGAACGTCGGTGTCAGTGTCATGTATGGTACCTTGTAATTTTCGAATATTGTACGCACGATTTTCTGTGCTGCATCACCACTGGATACAGGTTCACCCATGTACAGGTGCAGCATTGTGCCGCCTGTGTATTTGCGTTGTAATTCTTCCTGGTGTTCCAGGGCAACAAATGGGTCGTCTGTAAAGTTCACAGGCAACTGGGTTGAATTTGTGTAATATGGCGCGTCAGGTGTTCCCGCAGTGATAATGTCTGGGAAATTTTTGACGTCGGTCTTGGCAAAGCGATACGAGCAGCCTTCGGCAGGGGTCGCCTCCAGATTGTATAGGTTGCCAGTTTGTTCCTGGAATGTGGCCAGATTGTCACGGATAAAGTCCATAACATCCAGGACCAATTTTTTCCCCATTGGGGTTGCAATGTTTTCGCGGTCGCCTGTAAAGTTGCGGACCATTTCATTTGCGCCGTTTACGCCAATTGTTGAAAAGTGATGGTTCCAATCGCCCAGATAACGCTTTGTAAATGGATACAGACCACGTTCCATGTTCTTGGAAATAATCTTGCGCTTGATTTCCAGGGCGTCGCGTCCCAAATCCAACAGGCGTTTTAATTCAGTGAACAGACCTTCGCGGTTGCCACGGTGGATATATCCCAGGCGTGCCAGATTAATGGTTATAACCCCGATTGAACCCGTCTTTTCTGCGGAACCAAACAGGCCACCACCACGCTTTAACAATTCGCGTACATCCAGACGCAGGCGACAGCACATAGAACGCACATCGGTTGGATTCAAATCAGAATTTAGGAAGTTCTGAAAGTTTGGAATGCCGTATTTCGCCGCCAGTTCAAATAACGGTTTTACATTTGGGTGTTCCCATGGGAAATCAGGTGTGATGTTATACGTTGGAATTGGGAATGTAAATGGACGGCCCAGTGCGTCGCCTTCGGTCATAACCTCTAGGAAGGCCTTGTTTATCAAATCCATTTCAGCTTGTAAATCGCCGTATGTAAAATCCGCCTGTTTGCGGCCAATGAATGGACGCTGGTTTTTCAAATCATTCGGGCATGTCCAATCAAATGTAAAGTTAATGAATGGTGTCTGTGTGCCCCAGCGACATGGTACCGCGCAGTTAAATATCAGTGTTTGCATGGCGTTTTTTACGTCTGCATATGACAGGTTGTCAATCCTGACGTATGGGGCCAGATATGTGTCAACGGATGAAAATGCCTGGGCGCCGGCAAATTCATTTTGCAATGTGCCCAAGAAATTCACCATGTGTGAAATGGCAGTTGCCATGTGGCGCGCCGGTTCGCACTGCAGATATCCGGGAACGCCATTGAAGCCTTCGTATAACAATTCACGCAGTGACCAGCCCGCACAATAGCCCGTTAACCATCCCAGATCGTGAACATGAATGGCGGCGGTTTTGTGTGCCTCAGCAACCGCCCGCGGATACAGGTTTAGCCAGTATTCCGCGGTGACGCGTTCGCTGGTTCGCAAAATCAGGCCACCGATGGAATAGCCAACATTTGCATTCTCTTTGATACGCCAATTCGAGCCACCAACATAACCTTCGATAATTTCGACAGCATCAACCATTGATTCACGAATTTCGGTGCGCTTTTGGCGATAAATAATATAGGCTTCGGCTGTTTTATAGGCGCGATTATCCATCAATGTTTGAATAACTGCATCTTGGACGTTTTCAACAGTTGGTGTCTTGGAAGCGTATTTTTCATCCATGCGTTTTAATACGTCTTGGGTTATTTTTACAACTTCTACATCTGACAGTTCTGTGGTAACTGCGACGGCTTTTTTAATTGCGTCATAGATTTTCTTGGCGTCAAATGGAACTGTTTCCCCGCCACGCTTTTGCACTGCAACCAGTCGGGTGGTCAGTGTTGGTGTAATCTGAATCTTGATTTCATTTTGTGTTTCTGACATTTTGATAACTCCCATTCTTGTAAAAACACAACATATAGTGGTTGTTTGTTTGATTTGATTACAATATATAGTTTTGCTTGGGGGTAAGCAATATAGAAAAAAGCAAAAAAAAATTATTTTTTACTTTACTTTTGAAAAAGGGGATTTTCTGCATGTCACAGCATGAAAACAGAATCGGTAAAATGATACGAATAGACATTTTGTGTAGGAAAAAATCAATTTTAGGCTTTAAGACGATTCGGATTTTATACATGTTTTACAAAATATTGATGATTTTTTTATGCGTTTTACTATATGTAGAGTTTGGGATGGGCGGATTTTGAATCCAATATTTTTAATATTGGGTTGTTTTTCCTGTATAAAGTGGCTATATTATTCATGTCGGTGTTATGGTGATTCCGACATAATTAATAGAACATAAGGTCATTATTATGATGAAAAATATCTATGAAATGCTGCAAGATGTTTGTTCGCGGAACAAGGACGGTATTTTCTTTGTGCGTCAGAATGAAACATATGCAGATTTACTGAAGCGTGTGAAACAGCGCGCAGTGTTGTTGGCAAAACGATTTGGTATCAAAAAAGGCGATACGGTCGCGATTTTATCGGGTAATACACCGGACTTTCTGCGGTCATACTTTGCAATTACGTCCCAGGGGGCACGGGCATTGATGCTGGATACAGGATTAAATACCACAGAACATATCAATATGATGAAACGAACAGACTGTAAATTAGTTTTGGCACAGAAATCTATGTTTATAGAAAATGCGCCATGCGAAATGTTCGATATTGAAAATATTGATGATACAGATGAAAATGAATTTGTTATGGCGGAAACAGAGCGTAATGATATCGCACAGCTGTCATTTACGTCGGGGTCGACCGGTAATCCAAAGGTTGTGGGGCTGACGCATGAAAACCTGTTGTCGTTGTCAGATGGGGCACAGTTCTATAAAAGTGTGATTTTGCCAGGATATACATTCTATGGTTTTTTGCCACTGTATCATATTTACGGTGTGGTTATTAATATCATAGTACCGGTCGCGTTGCAGGGAAAATTATTGTTGCAGCCGGTGCTAAAACCCCAGGAATTTATCAAGGATTTTAAACAATACAAGCCAGAGGTTATTCCAGCCGTTCCACGTATTTGGGAGGTGTTCTATAAAAAGATTGTGGATTCAGCGCGGGAAAAGCATGTTTGGACATTGATGCGTGTAATCGTTGCGTTGCGCAAAGTGTTGCGCGCAATTGGTTTGGGGGCGCTGGTGGACAAGGTGACAAAACCTGTTCATGATGCGTTTGGTGGAAATACGCGTGTTTTGGTATCGGCAGGCGCAACACTGAAACCGTCAATTCGCAAATTCTATGAAAGTATGGGATTTGTCGTCGGCGATTGTTATGGATTGACCGAAACAACAGGGCCGGCTAATTTTAACTTTGCATTCCGTCGGCCAGATGGTTCAATGTATTATGCAGGACCATTGCCAGGCAATGAAATCCAGATTCACAATCCAGATAAAAATGGTGTTGGTGAAATCTGGGTGCGCGGTAATATGGTGATGCCAGGATATTTGGAAAATGAAGTGGCAAATGATGAAGCGTTCGAAGATGGATGGTTCAAAACAGGTGATATCGGGTGCCTGGATAAGTTTGGACGCCTGACCGTCAAGGGACGCCAAAAACAGGTTATCGTTTTGGACAGTGGCAAAAACGTATATCCAGATGAATTGGAAGACTTGTATCTGCAAAATGATGAGATATTAAATGCGGCGGTCTTTGAATATGTTATCAAGGAAAAAATTGTGCCGTTTGCTGTGTTTCAGGTAAAACCAGGGACAAGTGTTGAACGTGTGGCATTCTTGCTAAAAAAATCGAATGTGCAAATCGCCCAGTACAAGTGGGTTAAGCATTTCGCAATTACAGAAGAAGAATTGCCGTCAACATCTGCAAAAAAGGTAAAGCATTTCGCGGTGCGTGATATGCTGGACCATGGGGCATTTGTCCGTGCAGAATAGTAAAAAATAAAATACCAGGGGAAAAACCTGGTATTTTTTTATTGTTTTGTTGTTGACAAAAATTCTTTTGTGTATTACCTTGTGTGTGAGAGCAAAGAGGATAAAATGTCGCAATCAAATAAAAAAGCCAATGTTGGGGTTTTGTATTTATTAAAATCTGTTATGGATAATAAGGTAAAAACTTTGAAAAAGGCTGTGGATGCTGGTAAGCGCGCCGCACATGAAGAAACGTATGTTTGTGAACGTATTGCCAGTCTGCAAAATTTTGCGGCCAACAATCGTTATGACCGTGGCGAAGTGATGGAAGCAGAACGCGAGATTTTTGATTATGAATTGCAGGCAGGTGCCATCCGACAAAAAATTAATAGAGGGGTAGAGGCCAGCAAGCAGTTGGCGTATGCAGATGAATTTTATAAAACCTGTGCCAGTGTGGAAAATGATTTGAAATTGCGTAAGTTAGAAGCAGAGCGCGTAGAGCTGGAAAATCGGTTGGCCTTTGTTGAAAAAAATATGGAATCGTGTGAGATTAGCATGTCGTCCGCGCTGTATAGCGAAGATATCGCATGTCAGGCAGGTAAAGAATATGAATATTTTTCAGCAGAATATTCCAGGTTGTCTGGGGCGTTGGGCAAGTTGATGGCAGATATAAGACAGCTGAAGCGTTAGTGAAAAACCGGGAAACCGGTTTTTTATTTTTCAAATACGCAAAATAGTTCCCAGTGAATGCTGCCAACGAACTGGTCGACAGGAATCAATTCGGTGATTTTATAGCCGCCGCTGGTCAATGTTTTTGCGTCGCGCATAAATGTCGCGGGGTTGCAAGAAACATAAATTATGCGTTTAATGTCGCTTTTTATCAATTCAATACATTGGGCATTGGCGCCGGCACGTGGTGGGTCCATAACGATTGTGTCGTAATTTTTTAACATGCCGACCGTTAATGGGTGGGTAAACAGGTTACGCTTGGCGCCTGTGCCAACAATGTCAAAGCCGTCGGCGTTTAATTCAAACGTGAAATTGCCCAGACCGCAGAACAGGTCGGCAATGTGTTTCGCACCCGATGAACGTGAAACAACCAGTTCGCGCAGTGTGTCTGCGCCTGTGATACTGGGTTGCAAAAATGCCCCAGATGGGTATTCAATGCGGTGGCCAGAAAAGCTTACCAATGGTTGGGCGATTTGTTTTATGGTTTGATTGTTCCACGTTATGCGAACCGCGGGCAATTTAATTGCGCCGTTGCGAAATTCTGGTGTTACGTATGGGACAGATGATGTTATGGCAATATCAATGCCGTTGTCACACACCGTTATCAGGCATGAGCCTGTACCATGCCACGGCATGGCAGATAACATTGGCAATATATCATTTATTTCATTTGCTATGTTTGGGCATTTCTGAATTGGGATTATATTCTTGGTTCCTGATTCAAACAGGCCAAATGTGCCCCCTGCAAAGGCAAAGTCTGCGCGACGTCTGTTCCCCGGGGCAAGCCAAATTGGTGCGCCTGTAAGTGGTATGTTGGACAGCGTTTGCAGTTTTTTCTGTTTGTAATCAGGGGCAGAAAAATCAAATTTACAACCACCGCATTTGCCAAAAAATGGACAGGTCTTGGTCATTAGAAACTGATGCGTACGCCGGCGCGAAATTGGTGTGCGGTCGGGTTCAGGTGTTTGATTGTTTCGGTGCCTGGATTAAACATGTAAAAATATCTGTAACCAAAATCCAGCGCAAAGATTTGATTGAATTCAATGGCAATACCAGCCAAGGCGGCCGCGGTGGGCGAAATCTTGCGTTCAAGTGTAATGTCATCCGCAGAATTCCACGACAGACCGGCCCCCAAACCAACATATGGAACCAGCATTTGTGTGCGGAAAATTCGGTATATGCTGTCGATGCGCGCGTCAAAAATTGCATTTACAAAAAATGTGTCGCCTGATAATGACAGGGTATTGTATTCGGCGTTTGTGCGTATGTAATTTAATTCCATTCGAAATGTATCATAAATGCGCAGACCAGCCACGGCTTCGAAACTGGTGCTGTTTTCGCCGTTGATGGTGATATCGGTATCGTCTGTAAAGTTTTGCCACATGGCAAAGTTATACATCCCGCCGATATAAAAACGTTTGTCGCGGGCATATGCTTCGTTATCGATGCCAGATGGCGTTTGTGTGGTAATGGATTTTATCTGTTCGGCACGATATGGTATGGCCGCGTTTGCCATGACTGGGAATGTACATAAAATTGCCAAAATAAACTTTGTTTTCATATCTTTTTATCCTGTCTTTAGAAATTCATACGAATTGATGCCATGATGTTGCTGATGTTGTCAACGCCACCGGCGCGCACACCCCAGCCAAAGCCATCGCCAATCATCATTTGATACTGGTACGCGATATCAATGCCGATTAGATCTGTGAACATAATGTTGAATCCCAATGTTGCGCGCGGTGCAGCAATGACAAAGCACCCAGCGCCATTTGTCCCTTCGAAATCATAGGTACCAAATCCTGCGCCAATCCCGATAAATGGTACAAATGTGCGACGACGTGTTACGTCGCCAGTTTGGATATAGCGGCGCGCTAAATCAAAATACAGCATACCGCCAATTGTTTGATATGTCGCCTGGCGGGAATCCAGTTCGGAAAATTTAAATGTGGATTCTTGGAAATCGATTTCTGTGCGGACATATGATGACAGATTCCAGCCCAGACCGATTTGGGTGCTGAAGCTGCCAGAACTGTCGTATTCTGTGTTGTTAAATGTCGCGCGATCCGTTGCAAATCCCAGGTTCAGACCGCCACCCATGCGCAGATACATCGATGTTGGTATATATAGTTTTATTTCATCAGATGTGACCGCATCGATGGTTTCGTACACCTCGTATCCCAATTCGCCTGGGGCATTAATTGGTGTTTCGTCAACAGTTGCGCGGGCACCAATCATGTCAACCCCAGCCAGGATTTCCCTGCGAAATTTGTCCGCATCATATGTGGCCGCCTGGGCGCAGAATGTCGCCATAAAAAATGTTAGAACCAGTGTCTTTTTCATATGTCTTCGCCTGTGGTTTATAATGTTATGTAAGATATTATCATAAATTGCGACTTGATTCCAGTCCGATTTATTCGTAGGATATTAGTATGACTAGCAAATTAAAAGATAATAAAATTGCATTGGTTGCAGGGGCGTTGGATTTGCCCTTCTTTACGCGTGATGCGCTAAGGCGCGCAGGATGGGATGTGTTTGTCGTTGGATTGCGTGGCTTTGTTGATATGAGATTGGCGCCTGATATGGTCGTTCGATTGGGCGGGGCAGGGCGCGCAATACGCGAATTTCGGCGTCGCGGAATAAAGAAATTGACCTTTGTTGGGTCGCTGGGGCATCCGAATTTGTCGGATTTGCGACCAGATTTGTGGACGTTTATGACATTGTTAAAGATTATGAAACATCAACGGGGGTATGATTCTATGGTGGTTGCTTTGAATAATGTTTTGGAAAAACAAGGGTTTGAAATTGTGGCAGCGCAGGATTTGGCGCCAGAACTGGCGTTCGAGTGCGCAGGTGTTCAGACCAAGGCAAAACCAACAAAAGATGATAAGAAAGATATCGAACGCGCAATTGAGGTATCGCACGCAATTGGCGTGGCCGATATTGGCGCATCGGTTGTTGTTGATAAGCAGGTTATCGCAGTAGAGGCCGCCGAGGGAACCGCCCGTATGTTGGAACGTGTCGTCGATATGCGCAAGAATAAACGTAAATCAAGTGGCGTTTTTGCAAAAATGACAAAACCAGGTCAAGATTTGCGTATCGATATCCCAGCAATCGGCGTTGATACAGTAGAAGCTGTGGCGGCGGCGCATTTGCGCGGTATTGTTGTAAATACCAAGACGTGCTTTGTTGTTAATAAGCCTGCGGTAATTGCGCGTGCAAATAAATTGGGAATTTTTATTGTTGCGCTGGATGAATAATGTGGGGTGGTGGATAAAAAATAATCCCGGCATTGCCGGGATTTATTAATAGTAATTTAAAATGGTATATCGTCACCAATGTCTGCAACCGATATTTCTTCGCGTGGGGCAGATGCGGGGGCAGATGATGCCGTGTATTCGGAACCTGCGCCGTCCATTGATTTTGCGCCACTTAAAATAACCATTTGGCCACCGAATGGGTTTAGGACAACTTCGGTTGTGTAAACGTCTGCGCCACTTTGGTTTTGCCATTTGCGTGTGCGTAATGAACCTTCGAGATACAGTTTTGTGCCCTTTTGCAGCATGCGTTCTGCAACCTCGACTAAACTAGGGTTGAATAACACAACGCGGTGCCATTCGGTTTGTTCTTTCTGTTCGCCGGTCGCGCGATCGCGCCAACGGTCAGATGTTGCCAGGGAAAAACTGACCACTTTTTGACCGCTGCCCATTGTGCGAACCTGGGGTTCTTGGCCAATGTTTCCAACCAGTATCACTTTATTTATGCTTCCTGCCATGTCACTTCCTTTTAGTTTTTTTATTTGTATGTTCGCATTTGAGCAACTATACCTTAAAAAAGCAAGGTTATTTTTCAGGTAAGTAAAAATAAATAGAAACGATTGTGATGAATGTTGTGCTTAGAACTGTAATTTTGTTTTGGCAATTACGTACACTTCGTCTGTGCCATATGGATTGTCGACAAAGCCGGCGGTCATGAATTTGTATGATGTGGATATTTCCAGGGATGGACGGTTTGTCATGTCGATGGAATGGTTTGCGAATGTGTATTCGCCGTTATGTCGGCGACCAGTTGGGGTGCGCAGGTACATGTTGCCGTTTATAATTGTGTCTGTTGTGCCAATTGATAATGCAAAATCATTATATTTTGCCCCGAATGAGATAGCCCCTGTCATGATGTCTGAAAACCCATTTATCATAGATTGTGCAGATGCGGTTGGGTTCATAGTTCCAATTGTGGCGCGATTGAATAATATGGTGTCGCCCAGGTGAACTTGGTTATTTATGCCAATGAATGTGATTGTGTTTTGAGAATCTGCGGACAGGAAACCATCGGACATCAACAGTTCTGTGTTTTTGAAACCAAATTCCAGGTTACCAAATGTCATGGTTGTATCACCGTTTGCGCGCAGGCGTTCAAATCCAATGCTGGGGTTTTTGGATTTGATGTTGTTGTTCAGGTCTGTGTTAAATGCGCGACCATAGCTGTCAATAAATGCGAATTTTATGTTTTTTGATTTTATGTTGTGGGCGATACTGCCTGTGGTGTGGGCTGCACGCAGTGCGACAGTTGTGCCATCTGATAATGGGACCAATTCGGCACCAACAGGGCGGGTGGCGCGTTCCAGGTCCAGCATGCCGTGTCCGTAAATTTCATCTGTGCCAACATCGCCTAAATCGCGCGCCGTATCAAACAGCAGCGATGTGATTTGTGGGGCGGTCATGTATGGGAATGCTTCGCGAATGACCGCAATCGCCGCGGATACGATTGGGGTGGCAAAACTGGTGCCGCTGATTGGATATGATGACGATGGGGTTTCGATGTCTGTGCCAGGGGCCGTGATGCAATAGTTTTTTGTTATTCCGCATGCGTTGCTGAAATCTGCCAGTGCGCCTGTGTTGCTGTCCCATGCGACGACGTTTACAAAATGTCCTTTTAATTCGGGAATGTGTAACGGCATGGCGGATAATGCGCTGGATTGCGAATTGTAATCGTTGCCGGCCGCCCAGACAAAAATAGCATCGTTTTTATTGGCTGCGTCGGTTAATGAATTTATAAAGCTTTTGTCTGTGATTTGTTCCATGTGATGGCGTGAACGGACCTGGTTCGCAAAAATGTCTGAGGACCAGCTGAAATTATATATGTTCGAACCATTGGCGGTGGCAGATGATATTGTTTCGCCAATTTGATAGAAAGATTCAAAATCGCCGTTACGATCTGCAACAGTGTACAGGGATACATTTGCGTTTGGTGCAATGTGTCCACCCGCTAGGTATTTGACATTTGCACCATGGAATGTGTTTTTGCCAGAATCAAATACGGCAATTGATTGATCGGCACCTGTATAGCCGCGCGCCAGTGAATATGCAACACGAATGTCGTTATATTGGGGGGCGTTTTTTTTGTAGTCTGCATTATTAAGTACGGCGGACAGATGCAGGTCGTCTACGTCCCCACCAACCATTGTATATGTGGGCAGGGTTGGTTGAATGACATTTGGGTCGGATGAATCAGAATGTGATGATGTGCCAATTAATGCAACGGCGCCACCGATTAATGCGGCTGTGCCAGATGCAACCGCAACAGTTGTCGCAAATGAAAAACCAGATGCAGAATGTTCGGTAATGCATTTGTCTGGATTGTACCGACGATACATCGCGTTGTCGCAATCAGTCGCATATGCTGATGTGCACAGCATAACAGCGGATAGTGATGCAATCAAGACGCGTTTGTATGTCGTCATTTATTTCCTTTTTCGTTTGGGGTCACAGACCACACTATTAATATAGTACAAACGAACCGTTTGTCAATGCAAAAGACGTGTTGTGGCGTTGTCCAGATTTGTTTGGGTGTTTTATATTTTTACTTGATTTTTTGTGGGGATTTGTTTATTATCAGGGCACGCACGTTGTGCGAAGAACACAGCCGTTCTGTTAAATTTGTGTCCAAATCGATGGTTTGGGTTTCCACAGACGGCGAGGATAACAACACAAAAAAGGATAAAATCATGGCATTGCCAACATTTACAATGAAGCAGTTGATGGAAGCTGGTGTTCACTTTGGTCACCATACACGTCGCTGGAATCCATTGATGACCCCATATGTTTATGGCGTAAAAGATAAAATTCATATCATTAATTTGAATAAGACAGCACCATTGTTGCACCGTTCTTTGGTTGCACTGGAAGCAATTGCAGCCGCAGGTGGCAAGGTTTTGTTTGTTGCGACCAAGCATCAGGCAAAAGATATTGTCAAAGATGCAGCAGAACGCTGTGGGCAATATTATGTGAACAACCGCTGGTTGGGTGGTATGTTGACAAACTGGACAACGGTTTCACAGTCAATTCGTCGTCTGAAAAAAATGGAAGCTGATATCGCAAATGCAGATAAATTGGGGCTGACCAAGAAAGAAGTCGGCGTTATGACCAAAGAAGTTGAAAAACTGCGCGATATTTTTGGCGGTATTTTGGATATGCACGGCACACCACAGGCAATGGTCGTTATTGACGTTCCACGTGAAATGAATGCTGTACGTGAAGCGAAAAATTTGGATATCCCAACAATCGCGATTTGCGATACAAATGCAAATCCTGAAATGGTCGATTATCCAGTCCCAGGTAACGATGATGCAGCGCGTGCGACACAATTGTATTGCGACCTGTTCGTAGATGCAATTCTGTCAGGTATTGAAAAACGTTTGGGTGGGGCCGCAGGTAAAAAGGTCGAATCCGATATGCGTGCAGATGCGGCAGATGAATTAGAAGATGAAATCAAGGAAAAAGAAGCTAAGATTAAATCTAAGACATCTGAAGCCCGCGCAGAACGTCGTGGCAAATTGGCTGATAAGGCTGATAAATAATATTATTGTAAAAAATGTTCGGGGGTCGGTATATGCCGTGCCCCGGACATACAGATTAATGGGAGATAACAATGGCAGAAATTACAGCAAAAATGGTTCAAGAACTGCGTGAAAAAACATCCGCAGGTATGATGGATTGTAAAAAAGCATTGGTTGAAAATAACGGTGATATCGAAGCCGCCGCAGATTGGTTGCGCCAGAAAGGTATTGTAAAGGCTGCGTCCAAGGCAGGCCGTGTTGCAGCATCTGGTTTGGTCACGGTTGTAAAATGTGACGATATGGGGTGTGTTGTTGAACTGAATGCGGAAACAGATTTTGTTGCAAAAAATGAAAAATTCCAGAAATTGGTTGCAGATGTTGCAAACAAAGCGATGGAATTAAAAGGTGATTTTGACGCAACGATGAATGCAGTTAAAGACGACATCGCAGCAACAATTTCAACAATTGGTGAAAATATGAACCTGCGCCGTATTGCCAGCGTGCAGGGTGACAAAGTGTTTACATATATTCACAATGCGTTGGTGCCAGGTATGGGCCAGATTGGTGTTGTGGTTGCAATCAATGGTGATGATGCAAAAATCGATGAAATTGGGTCAAAGATTGCAATGCATATCGCTGCGAACAAACCTGAATATATGACAATTGCAGATGTTGATCCGGTGGCGGTTGAACGCGAAAAGAAAGTGTTCATCGAATCTGGCGCAACAGCAGGCAAACCAGAAAACATCGTTGAAAAGATGGTCGAAGGTCGTATTAAAAAATATTATGGCGAATCAGTTCTGGAAGAACAGCCATTTGTTATGGATCCGTCCAAGACTGTCAAAGAAGTTATCGCCGAAGCCGGTGGTAAATTGGCAGGATTTGCGTTCTATGTACTGGGCGAAGGTATTGAAAAACGTGAAGATAACTTGGCCGATGAAGTCGCAAAGATGTTAAAGTAAAAAAATCCCCCGTTTGGGGGATTCTTGTGTTTTATATAACATTTAATGGAGTGGAAAGCATATGGAACGGCATGTCGTTTTCAGTAATAAATCAGAGATAACCAGTGATCCCAGATTGAATCCAATTTGTCAAGATTTTGTTGTGACTGCGCCCGATGGAAAAAAATACAATCGAAGTTGTATGAATATGGATGCGCTGTTCAAGCCGGGTGATGTTATCAAGGTGTATACAACCAATGATAAATTTTTGCCGATGGAATATGCCTGTTCATATAAATTGGGTGGGCGTTATTTTGTTGAATTACAGCAACCACCAGTATATTTGCTTCGTGGGGCGCAACACTTGAGTGATAGTGGTGTTCGCGGGTTTTATAGTAAGTTGAGTTTTGTTGACGCAGTGCGTTTGAATTATGATATTGCACGCGTATTGTGGCAAAGACGTATTATACCGTCGATATTTCGGCAAAATAACTTGCGTATGTTTTTGCAACAGTTGTTCAGATAAAAAATCCCCCGTTTGGGGGATTTTGTTATTAGTGTTCAGAGTGCGGTCGTGGAATCCCGCTTTGTAAAAAATTCGTGGGACAGGTATATAATAACAGGGTAAACAAAAGTTTAGTTGAGCAATCAGTCATAGTCATTGGTCATTAGTTAGTGGAAAATAAAAAAAGCTTATTTGACGCACATTGTGTGCGGTTTATAGGTTCTATCCTCGCCGTCGCAGGGATGACAATTAAAAACGGGGATGATGATTTTATTTTTTTACTTCGATAAACTTTTATTTATCAAAGTAATTGAATTTTTTTTGAAGTTGTTTTATAATAACTGTCGAACCAACAGGGATGTTGGGTCAGGGACGTAAGAAATCCTTAATCGTTGCGATGTTCTTTTGGGGACATTGAAATCCGACTTTGGCAAAATAAATGAACCAGGGCGCGGATGCGCTTTTTTTTATTTTGCAATTTTCTGCCCGATTTTGTCGGGGGGTCCGTGGTTATACAACAGCGCGTACGCGTAAAGGCCACGGAGGTCATTCAACGATATGATTTTCTTAACCCCCTGACCGTCATTACCATGACGGTTTTTGTTTAATTAAACGAAAAAGGGAAAAGAAAATGAAAAAACACTT
>JAZROU010000086.1:0-5378 GCA_045648865.1 Candidatus Enterousia sp. | reverse complement strand
CGCACAGAAAAAAGGATTAAAACCGATGGCAGTTATCCAGAAACTAAGAAAATCTTTTGGTAAAAGTTTTTTGCAAACTCCGCTTCCTGATTTAGTAGAAATTCAATATAATTCATACAAAGACTTCTTGCAGAAGGATGTTGCCCCAGAAGCGCGAAAAAATATGGGGTTGCAGAATGTATTCACGTCCATGTTCCCAATCAAAGACTATGCCGGCATTGCCGACCTGGAATTTGTTGAATATTCATTGGATGAACCGGTTTATAATGTCAAAGAATGCATGCTGCGTAATATGACATACTCCAGCAAACTGAAACTGAAGCTGAGATTGATTTTATGGGATGTCGCAGAAGATGGTAAAAAGACCCTGCGTGACATCAAAGAACAAGAAATATTTATGGGCGAAGTGCCGTTAATGACAGAACGCGGCAGCTTTATCGCATCGGGTGTTGAACGCGTTATTGTGTCCCAGATGCATCGTGCCCAGGGCGTAGTGTTTGCAACAACCAAAGAAGCCAAGGTTGCCGGTAATCCAATCACCTATACTGCACGTATTATCCCAGAACATGGTTCGTGGATTGATTTCGAAGAATCCAAGGGTGTTATCTACGTACGTATCGATCGTCGTCGCAAGGTTCCTGCAACTGTTCTGTTGCGTTGTCTGCCGGCCGCCGAAGATGAAAAGAAATGGGCATCTGATCCACGCAAATCCACAATTCGTGGTATGTCCGACACAGAAATCTTGGGCGTGTTCTATAACCGCATCGGTTTAAAGTTTGACGGTAAACTGTGGACGGGTGCAACGGCTGACTTTAATGGTCTGGACAAATATCGTCTGAACTATGACCTGATCAATCCAAAAGATAAAAAGGTCATTGCAAACAAGGGCGATCGTCTGAATGCCAAACGCATGAAGAAGTTGTTGGAATCCAAAGAATTTGGAATTTTACCAGAATCATTGGTTGGCGAATATCTGTTTGACCCAATCATGTCTGGTGACGAAGTTGTATTCCCAGCCGGCACAGAAATCACCGAAGAAGTATTGAATGATTTGGACAAAATGAATATCAAAGAAATCAGTTTGATTTCTATTGATAACACGACAATCAGTGCACATATGCGCAATACATTGATGGCGGACAAAACCACAAATCGCGAAGAAGCATTGATTGAAGTTTATAATATTATTCGTCCAGGTGAACGTCCAACACTGGAAGCTGCGATAAACTTGTTCCTGCGCCAGGGCTTTGAACCTGCCTATTATGATTTATCTGCGGTTGGTCGTTTCAAGATGAACAAACGCTTGAAAATTGATTCAGGTAAAAAACCAGAAGATGAACGTTTGTTGACCAAGGACGATTTCTTGGCAGTATTAAAAACATTAACGAATATTATTGATCGCAAAGACAATGTTGATGATATTGACAACCTGTCCAATCGTCGTGTTCGCACCGTTGGTGAATTGCTGGAACAGAATTTCCGCACAGGTATGGTCCGCATTGAACGTTTGGTTCGCGAAGCGCTGTCTTCACCAAACATTGCCAATATGCAACCCCAAGATGTTATTAATGTAAAACCATTGATGTCATTGGTATCTGAATTCTTGGGAACATCCCAGTTATCTCAGTTTATGGACGCATACAATCCATTGTCAGAATTGGAACACAAGCGTCGTATTTCGGCCCTGGGGCCTGGTGGTTTGAACCGCGATCGCGCCGGCATCGACGTCCGCGACGTTCATCCAACGCACTATGGTCGTCTGTGTCCAATTCACACCCCCGAAGGTGCGAATATTGGTTTGATTAACCATTTGTCATCATATGCACGTGTTAATCCATACGGGTTCATTGAAACACCATACTATGTTGTTGAAAATGGCCGTGTTACCGACAAAATGGTATATTTGACTGCGGACGAAGAATTAGGACACAAGATTGCCCAGGGAAACACCCCAACAACCAAAGACGGTGTATTATCCGAAGATACTGTAACCGCACGTGTTGACGGCGAATTTACCATGGTTGCAAAGGATGAAATTGACCTGATGGACGTTGAACCACGCCAGGTGGTATCTATTGCAACCGGTTTGATACCGTTCGTTGAAAATGACGACGCGAACCGTGCGTTGATGGGTTCAAACATGCAGCGCCAGGGCGTTCCATTGTTGCGTGTCCAGGCACCATTGGTTGGTACCGGTATTGAACGCGAGGTTGCGCGTGATTCCCGCACCGGCAAGGTTGCAAAACACAGCGGTATTGTTGAATCTGTTGATGCGAATCGTATTGTGGTAAAATGCATGAACAGCCGCAATGTTGTGACCGGTGTAGACATCTATAATCTGGAAAAATTTGAACGTTCCAACAGTGAAACAATCATTCATCAGAAACCATTGGTAAAGGTTGGCGACCGTATTTCTGCGGGCGACATAATTGCCGACGGTTCGTCTATGAACTATGGTGAATTGGCGTTGGGTCGTAACGTGTTGGTTGCATTTATGCCATGGCGTGGATACAACTACGAAGACTCTATCGTTATTTCTGAAAAGATTTCACGTGACGACGTATTTACATCTGTAAAAATCGTTGAAAAGGAATTCAAGGTTCGCGATACCCAGTTGGGCCCAGAATCTTTGACACGTGACATTCCAAACGTTGGCGAAGAAGCGTTAAAGAACCTGGACGAATCTGGTATTATCTATGTTGGTGCGCGTGTGAAACAGGGCGACATCTTGGTCGGTCGTGTAACACCAAAATCTGAAACATTGCTGACCCCAGAAGAGGCATTGTTACGCAACATCTTTGGTGAAAAGGCGCTGAACGTAAAAGACACATCTTTGCGTGTTGGTCCAAACGAAGAAGGTACAGTTATCGGTGTTAACGTATTGACACGTCATGGTGTCAAGAAAGACGAACGCACCCAGATGATTGAATTGCAAAAAATCGAAAAGATTAACAAAGACCGCGAAGAAGAAATTGCCATCATCGAAAAAGGGTTTGCTGATCAGATTTATCAAATCGCCGAAGGCCAGGTTATCGAATCTGCGGCATCCAGCAACAAAAGCTTTATTGGCAAGAAATTAACAGCCGAAGTTTTTGATGGCATTAAACCATCTGATATTAAAAAGTTGGTTGTCAAAAACAAAGAAGTTCAGGCCAAAATTGATGAATTGCGTGAACAGCACGTTCTGAAATTAAAGAAGCTGAACGACAAGGCTGACGCCGAAGTTGCCAAAGCAACAGAAAGCAATTCTTTGAACGCTGGTGTATTAAAAGAAGTAAAAGTATACATCGCACACAAAATGAAGTTACAGCCAGGTGACAAAATGGCGGGACGTCACGGGAACAAGGGTATTGTATCCAAGGTGGTTCCTGTCGAAGATATGCCGCATCTTGCCGACGGTACACCGGTTGACATCGTTTTGAATCCATTGGGCGTACCATCACGTATGAACATTGGTCAGATTTTGGAAACTCACCTTGGGATGGCGGCGCGTGCGCTGGGTGCCCAGATTGGTGCGGTTTTGGACGAAGTCAAGGCCAAGCGCGCTGTAACGGATGATCTGCGCAATATCATGGGCAAAGTATACGGCAAAGAAACCGCTGAAAAGCTGGAAAAAATGACAGACACAGATGTCCGTGCCCAGGCCGCATTGTTGCGCGATGGTGTTCCAATGGCGACACCAACATTTGACGGTGCGACACCCGAAGACATTCGATCGATGCTGCAATTGGCAGGATTGCCAGAAACAGGTCAGTTCGAATTGTACGATGGTATGACGGGTGAAAAATTTTCACGTCCTGTAACTGTTGGGATTATGTACATGCTGAAACTGCATCACTTTGTTGATGAAAAGATTCACGCACGTTCTATTGGTAATTATTCGTTGGTGACACAACAGCCATTGTCGGGTAAGGCCCACATGGGTGGCCAGCGTTTGGGAGAAATGGAAGTTTGGGCACTGGAAGCCCACGGTGCCGCCCATCTGCTGCGTGAAATGTTGACTGTCAAATCCGACGATATCACCGGCCGAAACAAGATGTATGAATCCATCATTTCCGGCAGTGATGACATCCAAACAGGTACACCAGAAGCCTTTAACGTGTTCGTTCGCGAATTACGTGGTTTGGGTCTGGCGATGACACCCAAGAAAGTAGATTAGTTGTTAGCATTGGTGTGGGATAAACCCCACACCCTAACCACTAGCCACTAACAACTAAAAACTATTTTATAAGGAGCAAAATATAATGAGCAATATGTTGCAAAAGATATTCGGACAAATAGAAACCAAGGAACAGTTTGATGCCCTGCGCATTACAATTGCATCCCCCGAAGAAATTTTGTCCTGGTCCAATGGTGAAGTAAAAAAACCAGAAACCATTAACTATCATTCCATGAAACCAGAAGCCGAAGGTTTATTTTGCCAGCAGATTTTCGGTCCAGTAAAGGATTACGAATGTGCGTGTGGTAAATATAAGCGTATCAAGTTCCGTGGTGTTGTTTGTGAACGTTGCGGGGTCGAAGTTGGACCTGCTGCTGTTCGTCGCGAACGTATGGGGCACATTAAATTGGCGATGCCTGTTGCGCACACATGGTTCCTGCGCGAAGGTAAAATCGCAACATTGTTAAACAACCTGCCACAGAAAAAGTTGGAACAGGTTATTTCATATGATGCATATATTGTTATTGAACCAGGTTTAACAAATCTGAAACAGTATGATGTTATCAGCGAAGACGAATATCAAGCTGCGGTCGAAGAATTTGGGGCGGATGCATTTCATGTTGGCATCGGTGCCGAAGGCGTTCGTGAAATCATTTCTGGGCTGGACATGGGTGATGAACGCACACGTCTGCGCGCAGAATTATCTGAAACAAAATCCGAAGCAAAGCGCAAGGCCCTGATTAAGCAATTGAAACTGGTCGAAGCGTTCTTGGATTCTAAAACAGAACCTGCATGGATGATGCCTGATATTATCCCGGTTATCCCACCAGATATGCGTCCATTGGTTACGTTGGATGCGGGGCACGTTGCTGCGTCTGACCTGAATGATTTATATCGTCGTGTAATTATCCGTAATAACCGTTTGAAACGTTTTATGGAAATGCATGCACCAGATATTATTATCCGCAATGAAAAACGCATGTTACAAGAAGCGGTTGATTCATTGTTCGATAATGGGCACAAAGCACGTCCAATGGTGTCCCAGAACCGTCGTCCATTGAAATCATTGTCTGATTCTTTGCGTGGTAAGTCTGGCCGTTTCCGTATGAATATGTTGGGTAAACGTGTAGATTATTCTGGCCGTTCTGTTATTGTGTCTGGTCCAACATTGAAATTACACCAGGTTGGTTTGCCAAAAACAATGGCTTTGGAATTGTTC
>JAZROU010000085.1:0-14414 GCA_045648865.1 Candidatus Enterousia sp. | reverse complement strand
CCCAACAAAAACAGGCACACCAACCCCAACGACAACACCCCAGAACCCATACGACTGATGGAATGCAGGCTGGCACCACTGTGCCCAGACAACAAATCTGCCAGATTTCGTTCCGCCGCACGCGGCATCCCCCATTCCCCGGGTGCAAAAAACGCACCCCAATCTGGAATTTCAGATAACTTTACATATTCATTGCGGGCATCCTGGGCCGTGTCAAAAACCTGATCAGACAAAATAATCCCGTTACGCGCCGCAACCAGATAATATTTTTCCCCAACCGGAAACACCGCCAAGAATGACGTATATTCAGAAAAACTGTCCATAACAGCCGCGGCGGCAACAGGCTGGCCGGGACGCGCACCATTTTTGCGCGACGCCAACCCAACCATCGCACGGTATTGGGTGTATAAATTTAGCTTCTTGTCAATATTGTGCGACAGACTGCGCGCATAGTTACGCGCAGCAAAACCCGCGGCAACAGGCTGCCAAAACAGACCGACAGCATACTTCTTACGGTTAATAGATATAATTTGACTGGACAAGTAATATTCTCTCTGCTGGATATCCTGGTATGGATTATAACACAAATTAATAAATCAAGGCAAACGAATATTGTCATTTTATAGGCAACAAAAAAAACGCCACAAGGGCGCTTTCTATTTTTTAATCGTATGGATTTTCCGATTTTTCATATTCAATCACAATTGGCAGATGTTCCCAATGCAGGGCATTTGCAATCCCGCGACGCAAATATCGCGTATAAGATTCTGGAATATCAGACGCGCCACCAACATTTATCGTGATACGCATCGGGTGACGACCTGTTTGACGCGCAAACTTAATCTTCATCGGACGTTTCAGACGCGATAACGGCGGTTGGCGATCCGCAACCAATTTTTCAACAATGCGATTTACCAGACTGGTTGGGGCCTGGGCGGTGGAAATGTCCCACTGTTCATAAATGCGACGGAACATGTTTTGAACACCCGTACCCGTTTCCGCAGACACAGCCAAAATCATAGGCTTGATAATCTGATGGAAAGAATTTGAAAATTGGTGCTTTAATTTTAATAACTTTTCGTCCCTGATTTCAGGCGCTATCAAATCCCACTTGTTCAAGGCAACACATAAAATCTTGCCCGCGTTATAAACACGCGACGCAATCCCCAGGGCCTGATTTTCAATGTTGCGCGTGGCATCAACCATCAAGATTACAACATCAGCCTTGTCAATCGCATCCAACGATTTCAGCGCAGACAACGTTTCAACATCGTCTGTAACCCCTGCCTTGCGACGCAGACCGGCGGTATCCATCAAAATGATATCGCGACCATAGAATTTTGTCGGAATCTTGACCGTGTCACGCGTAATCCCCGGCGCGTCCATAACAATCTGGCGTCTTTCGCCCAGCACACGATTAACAAATGTTGATTTACCAACGTTTGGCTGGCCCAGAATGGCAATTTTTATACGGGTGTCTGTCACATTGGGCACAGGCGCGGACACCGCATCCCCCGCAATCTTGTCCAAAAACGCATAGATGTCGTCAAATCCACGCTTATGCTCGGCCGAGACCAGTACTGGTTCCCCAAATCCTAATTTATAAAAATCGTGGATATTAACCAACCGCTTTTCCGATTCGCTTTTATTTACCAACAACAATACAGGCGCGCGCGTTTTGCGACGGACCAGGCGTGCCCAATTTATATCTTCGTCGGTCAGACCAACACGACCATCAACAACAAACAGTATCGCATCCGATGTCGCCACGGCGTCGATTGCCATGTTGGTCGAATCCAACGCAATGCCAGAATTGGCGCGTTCCAGCCCCGCCGTGTCATACAGCGTATATGGCCGATCACGAAATACGCCCGAAATCGTGTCGCGCGTAACACCCGGCCGATCATGGACCAATGCGTCACGCGTCCCCGTCAGCGCATTAAAAAGTGTTGATTTTCCCGTATTAGGACGACCTGCAATTGTTACTTTCATAATTATTTTTCCATTGATTTTTTGTAATTATAAAGCAAAAATATAAATAATCAAATCAGGGGTATAATTATGAAAAAGAAATTTAAAAATGCGTTCAAACATATTCGCAATCTGATTGTTAATCCAAAACGCTATTTTACAAAAATTGTCGCAGACGGCAATATGGAAGAAGCTATGCTGAAGGCGTTCTTGTACGGGTTATTGGGCGGATGTCTGGTA
This sequence comes from Candidatus Enterousia sp., assembly GCA_045648865.1. Taxonomy (GTDB): domain Bacteria; phylum Pseudomonadota; class Alphaproteobacteria; order Rs-D84; family Rs-D84; genus Enterousia. The sequence goes on along the minus strand of JAZROU010000085.1, from coordinate 12,203 downwards.
TTGCTGATACGCATGTTGGGGGGCGCCACAATTACAATTGGGGCAATATTTACCGCAGCGATAATTGTTCCTGTGTTGGCGGTGGCACTGTTGTTTGTCATGGGCGGATTGATGATGCTGGTGTCAGAGGTCACAGGTGGTGAACGCGACTGGGAAATCGCAATCAAGGGTTTGGCATCTATATTCTTTATATATCCTGTTATACTGGTACTGAACGCATTGGCGTTTAATTGTACGTCAATCTGGATTATCAGCATGATGGTCGATATGTATGTATTGTTCTTGTTCTATAATATATCACTGTATTGCATGCGCGGAAAACGCGGAAACGTGTTATTAGTTATTGCTGTATTGGCGCTGTTTATGGTCACAGTATATGCAACAGATTATCGTATCGGGTGGTTTATGCTGAAAAATACCAGCGCAACATTGGCGTGCCTGTTATAAGAATAAATGTCCCAATCGGGACATTTTTATTTTACAGATGGTTTGCGAACGCGTTTTTGCCGTGATATAATTTTATATCAGTATACCGAGAGAGAATATGAAAAAAACAAAGCAAAACGCAGATATCATATCACTGAAAAATATTAACAAAAGTTTTCCACTGGAACTGGGGGGCGAACAACAGGTTCTGTTCAATATAAACTTTGCGGTAAAGCCTGGGGAATTTGTCGCCATTATGGGGCCATCGGGGTCGGGCAAATCGACATGCATGAATATTATTGGCGCGTTGGACACACCTACATCTGGCACATATGAACTGTATGGCCGTGACGTTACGGGTTTAAGTCCCGACGAACTGGCAATTGTCAGAAATGAACATATCGGTTTTGTTTTCCAACAGTTTAACCTGTTGTCAAAACGCAACGTGCTGGACAATGTTATGTTGCCACTGATGTATCGCGGATTGCCGATGGATGAACGTGTGCGCCGGGCGCGCGAAATGCTGAAACGGGTCGGACTGGAAAATTTTGAATCTTATTTGCCGACACAACTGTCGGGTGGGATGAAACAACGTGTGGCGATTGCACGCGCATTGGCAGGTGAACCGAAACTGATATTGGCAGACGAACCAACAGGTGCGCTGGACAGTAAAATGGGGAATGAAATTTTACAATTCTTTAAAAAACTGAACAAAGATATGGGCATTACAATCGTAATGATTACACATGAATTTGATATCGCAAAATATGCAGACCGACTGATACATATTCGAGACGGGAAAATAAACTATGACGGGCGCGTGCCACGTAATGATAACAATTTATAATAACCCAAGGATTTTACAATGACATTTAATGATATTCTGAAAGAATCTTGGCTGTCTATTAGCGGAAATAAAATTCGATCTTTTCTGACAGTATTGGGGATTATTATCGGCGTTATGGCGGTGGTGATTATGGTTGCCGTGGGGGAAACCGTACAGCGCCAAATAACAGACCAATTTTCATCACTGGGGACAAACACTATTATGATTCGCGCAGGCGCGGCACAACAGGCCGGCGTTCGCACAGGAAATCGACAGACGCTGACCATCCAGGATGCGGAATTTATTGGAAAACTGCCTGATGTTATGGCGATATCACCAGTACAAACTGGCGCAGCCCAGGCAATTTATGGAAACAAGAACTGGGCCACATCAATGATGGGGGTGTATCCAGATTATACGGTCGTTCAAAATATAGAAATGGAACACGGGACATTCTTTGATATGTCAGCCGTTCGCAACGCAGCGACATATGCAGTAATCGGACCTGAAACCGCTGAAGAACTGGGGCTGCCCAAAAACCCTGTTGGCGAAGTTATTCGTGTTCAAAATACACCATTCGTTGTTATCGGTGTGACCCGCGCCAAAGGGGATTCTGCAATGGGCAGCCAGGACGACATGATTATTGTACCAATCACAACACTGAAAAAGCGTATCCAAGGGTCACGATTCCCAAATTCTGTGAATATGATTGCGCTGAAACTGTTTGCAGATTCTGACAATAACATGGCGATTGAACAAATGACCGCACTGTTGCGGCAGCGTCACAGACTGAAAGACGATGTGGCCGACGACTTTCAAATTATGGATATGAAACAGATTATGGAAACAATGACGACCGTCACGGGATATATGAAATTATTACTGATTGCGATTGCGGCGGTGTCACTGCTGGTGGGGGCAATTGGTATTATGAACATGATGCTGGTGTCGGTTGCAGAACGAACACGCGAAATCGGTATACGCAAGGCAATCGGTGCACGTGAACGCATGATAATAATTCAATTCTTGTCTGAATCTGTGCTGATTTCATTTATTGGTTCTATGATTGGCCTGGTGATTGGGGTTGGATTAAGCCAGGGTGTCGGGCGATTTATACTGGGGTATAATGTACCATTCAGTATTTGGCCGGTGGTATTATCAGTTTCTGTTGCGGTTGTTGTGGGGTTGTCTTCGGGTGTTATGCCGGCGATGAAGGCCGCAAAACTGAACCCAATTGACAGTCTGCGACACGAATAAATCTGGGCAATGGTTGCAAATCGATTTTTTTGTGATAAACTGCTGATTTTGATAAGAAAACAAGAGGTTTGCATATGTCATTAGAAAGTCTGGCACCGGGAAAAATCCCACCAAAAAGAATGAATGCGATTATTGAAATTCCTGAAAATGGTCACGTTAAATATGAAATCGACAAAGAAACAGGCCTGTTAAAGGTGGACAGGATTTTACATGCCCCGATGGCATATCCTGCCAACTATGGATATTTTCCAGGCACATTGGGCGATGATGGGGACCCACTGGATTGTGTTGTTGTGTGTAATGCGCCACTGCGACCAGGTGTTTTAATTGAAGTTCGACCAATCGGTGCATTATTGATGGAAGACCAGGCCGGTGGGGATGAAAAAATTATCTGTGTTCCACGCGGAAAAATCGACCCATATTATGAAAAAATTGAATTTATAGAACAACTGCCCGAAATTTTAAGATCGAAAATCGAATACTTTTTCCTGCACTATAAAGACCTGCAGCCGAATTCATGGTCTAAAATCTTGGGTTGGGCAGATCGCGCAACCGCAGATAAATTGATTATGGACAGTATCGACAGATATTGGGCACACAAGCGCGAAATGCAATAAAAGTACTTGCGTTGCAAGGCGATATTTTTATAATCGAATCAACTAATTTCAAAGGGGTACAATTATGGCATCTTATATTGCAAATGATATGCGTGTGGGTTGGGTAATTTCACACAATGGGAAACGTTATTCTGTCACATCTATTACCAAGGTAAAACCAGGAAAGGGTGGCGCGTTCGTTCAGGCGGATTTGCGCGATATCGATTCCGGGAACAAGGGTGGCGACCGTTGGCGCGCAGAAGACAAGGTTGAAAAATTAATGGTCGAAGATTTCGATTGCCAGTATCTGTATGCAGATGGGACAGACGCGTTCTTTATGAACTTGTCGGATTATGAACAGTTTACGATGGCGGTGGATTCTTTGGGTGAATCTATGAAGTTCTTGGCGCCAGAAATGGTTGTTAAGGCAAATTTTGTCGAAGGTCAACCTGTATCTATTTCTTTGCCAAAAACAGTTGTGGCAGTTGTCGAAGAAACAGAACCAGCGTTAAAGGGGCAGACCGTTTCCAGCAGTGGCGGAAAACCCGCAATTCTGGACAATGGCGTTCGCGTTCAGGTACCATTGTTTATTGAACAGGGTGAAAAAATTGTGGTTAACACAGAAACACTGGAATATGTAGAACGTGCAAAATAAAAATCCCCCGTTTGGGGGATTTTTTATTTTTCTTTGCCACCAAATCGACGAACAATTTCCTGTTGCGTAAATGTTGGTTTAATCGATTTTTTGATCTTGCCGAACGTGTCGTTCGTTGATACAACTGCAAAATCACGTTCCATCTGCAACCGGCGATCTATGATAACAGCGTCTGATACAACATCACCTGCTGCGATACGTGCCGCCGCCGTACGCAATGATTTGCGCACTTTTTCTTTCTTGGGTTTTGGGGCTTCTTTTAAACCAAACGTTTCTGCAATATGTTTGGCCAGACGTCCATTTTTGACATAAGAATACAGACGACCAATAAACTCTGTTACCTTTTTGTTGTTTTTAAATTTGTTATAGTGTGGCGCCAGCGTCTGGAACATAATACGAATAACATCCTGATTTACATAACCACCACCCAAAACCTTGTTCAGTTCTGTCATAAATGGCGTTATGTCACGCTTTGATTTAATAATTTGATTTATACGACGCGACACCATAATTGCAGAACCATACTTTTGCATTGCATCCCAACCAACCGTATCTACAAATTCAGAATCTGACATTTGTTCCAAGTTTTTTTGGGCACTGCGTGACATAAATATTTCGTCATTGCCGGTTGCCTGATAATATTTATATGCCAGTGCATCTGCCAAAAAGTCATCTGCAGCGCGCGCAATGATTTTATCAATACGTTCAGGCGAACGATTAATTCTTGGCCATTCCCGCAGGACAGACCTAATATACATCCCCCCTTCGGCGGCACAGGCTTCTCTTGATAAAATCCAATTACGCTGTTCTGCAAATTCACGCATACGCTTTACAACATCTGCTGGCAACTTTCTGATTTCTGTTTTGATTTGTTTGTGCGATATACCACGGGCAAAATCATGCGCCGCCGCAGACAATGGATATCTACCACCTGTCAAGATTGCATGTACACCCACAGGTTCTAATTGGGCCAATGCATATAAAGCCTGGCGATAATATTCTGCATTTTTCACGGCCTGCATATGTTTTTCACTATCTATAATGTCTTTGTCTATAGATTTATCAAACGCATGATATTGATTCTTTGCATCAATAAAACCGGCAATTCTGGCGCGAGCATCAGCGACACTTTCTTTGGAAGAAAAATTCAACTTCTGAACGCGTTCTGCAACGAATTTTTCAACTGCGGCCAATTCATTATTGATGTTTCGATAGTCACGGGCAGTTCCTTGGGACTGATCCAATGAATAAACATATTCACCGTGCGCACTTTTTGCAAAAACAAGGATTAATTCTAATGCACCGGAATTAATAAAATAAGATTTTCCAAATTTGTATGAAACATTATCCGACATATATTCCTCCTGAACCTTTATCAAGGGTATTATACCACAAAACAGTGATATTTTTAATAAAAAACCCGCAATAGCGGGATTTTATTTGTGGTGCCGGTGATAGGACTTGAACCTACGACCCCCTCATTACGAATGAGATGCTCTACCAGCTGAGCTACACCGGCAATGGTGAGATGACTATACCCCATCCATAGAATAAATTCCAGTGGTTTTTATCAATTTTTTATTTTTCGCAGTACAACCATAATCCCTGCCGGGGTCATGCCCGGAATCCGCGACAGGTCCGCAATGTTTTCAGGGCGCGTGGCCGTCAATTTTTCAACCAATTCATTGGTTAACCCCGGCAGACCAGCATAGACAAAGTCCGATGGAATCTTTAATTCTGCGTCACGTTTATAGGCAGCAATTTCGCGTTCGTTGCGCGCGATATAGCCCGCATAAAAATTATCATTTTCGGCAATCTGTGCAGATTTTTCGCGCAATTTATGTTCATATAACGATTTATCAATCAGTCCCAATTGGACACCAATTGGCCCCAGGCGCGCAATCGCATTGTCTGCACGCAGCGACAGACGATATTCTGCACGTGATGTAAACATTCGATATGGCTCATCAACCCCCAGGGTGGTAATATCGTCAATCAATACACCAATCATAGAATTAGTACGGTCAATTTTTAGTTCAGGCAGATTTAATGCATATGCCGCGGCATTTGCACCAGCCACCAGCCCTTGGGCCGCCGCTTCTTCGTATCCTGATGTGCCATTGATTTGCCCTGCAAAAAACAGGTGTGGAAAATCTTTGCTTTGTAATTTATCGTTCAAGGCGCGCGCATCAATCGCATCGTATTCAATCGCATATCCATAACGCGCAATTTCTGCGTTTTCCAGACCTGGGATTGTGCGAATCCATTTGTCCTGGATATCAGAACCAAAACTGGTCGATATGCCGTTGGGATAAATCAAATCACTGGCCCAGCCTTCGGGTTCCAAAAATACATGGTGTGATGTGTGTTCGGGAAAACGCATAACCTTGTCTTCTAGGCTGGGGCAATAACGCGGGCCTGTGCCACGAATATCGCCGTTGTACATCGGGGCGTTTTCTATGTTTTCACGAATTATGTTGTGGGTTGTTTCAGTTGTGTGCGTGATATAGCAAACCGCGTCATAATTATTATTTTTATCGCCATCGGAAAACCAATCGTGGGGGGTATCGCCGGGCTGAACCTCGCATACGGAAAAATCAATCGACGCACGTTTTATACGCGCGGGCGTCCCTGTTTTCAGGCGCAATAATTTAAACCCTGCATCCGACAGAATGCCCGATATGTTTTTGTCGGGGGACTGATACGTGCCGTCGTCCAACAAACGACCCGATGGAATTTTTTCAGACCCGCGCGTGACTGTGCCATTTAAAAAAGTACCCGTCGTCAATATAATTGCCCCGCCACGATATTTATTATTGACGGTTGAATTTTCCAAATCCAGGCCCGTAACCGGTTCATATACAATGTCCAGATTTTTATATTCAGACAAAATATCCACAATTGCATTGTGATACAAGTCGCGGTCAATCTGGGCGCGCAGGGCACGTGTCGCAGCGCCATGCGTGGCATTCAACGTGCGCCAATGAATTCCCGAACGGTCGGCCGCACGTGGCATTACACCACCCAATGCATCCATTTCGGATACCATCTGTGATTTACCGGGACCACCAATACTGGGGTTGCAGGACAACGCCCCCAGGTCCGTTTTTGCCTGGGTTAACAACAGCGTTTTAGCCCCGCGACGCGCGGATGCCGCCGCCGCTTCGACGCCCGCATGTCCACCACCAATAACAATCACATCGTAATTTTGCATTTTGTCCCCTGAATTCTAAAACGCGTCGCGTTTTAGAATCTTCCCATACCACCGTTTATGTGCAATGTTTGACCGTTAATGTATGCCGCTTCGTCCGATGCCAAGAACACGCATGCATTGGCAATATCGTCTGGTTCGCCAAATCGGCCCGCAGGAATTTGTGCAAGATATGTCTTTTTTAATTCTTCGGGCAAAACATCGGTCATTGGCGTTTTGATAAAGCCAGGGGCAATCGCGTTGGCGGTAATGCCACGGGATGCAACCTCGGCCGCGATTGATTTTGTCATGGCAATCATTCCACCCTTGGATGCAGCATAGTTTGCCTGGCCTGGGCCGCCGATTGCGCCAATAATTGATGCCATGTTGATAATGCGGCCGAAACGATTCTTCATCATTGGCATAATTGCCGCACGGCACATCTTGAAACAAGAACGCAGATTTGTATTTATAACCTCGTCAAACTGTTCATCCGTCATGCGCATTAACAATGTATCGCGTGTAATGCCGGCGTTATTAATCAAAATATCGATTTTGCCGGCTGCATCGATTGTGTTCATTATCAACTCAACAGCTGCGCCATCTTGCGATAAATCCGCCGGAATTTTGATGTATTCATCGCCAAATTCTGCGTCCAGTTTTGCAGTATTACGACCAGATACAACAACCGTTGCCCCAGATGCCTTTATCTTTTTTGCAATTGCGGCACCGATACCACCGGTCGCACCCGTTATCAAAGCAACACGTCCTGTTAAATCAAACATAATTATATCTCCAATTTTTTTGCAATTATTTTATCTGTTATGCGGGAACACAGGCCGGTCAGTACACTGCCTGGACCAACCTCTATCATTTCTGAAATGCCCAATGTCGCCATATTTAAGACGCTTTCGCGCCAGCGTACGCCGTGGGTCATTTGGTATACCAATGCATCCTTGATCTGGTCAACATCTGTTGTTGGGGCGCATGTTTTATTTAAAATAATTGGTACAACCGGCGTTTTAAAATCAACCGTTTCCAGCGCAGCACGCATAGCGTCCGCTGCGGGCGACTGGACACGACAATGAACCGGCACAGATAATGCCAGCGGCATTGCACGCTTGGCCCCACGGGACTTGGCCAACTCCATTGTTTTTTCAACTGTTTCACGCAGGCCGGAAATTACAACCTGGCCTGGGGAATTATCGTTCGCAACATCACAGTCTGTGACCGCACAAATTTCATGCACCAAATCAATATCCAGCCCCAATATCACCGCCGTCAAACCAGTACCAGCCGGCGCAGCATTTTGCATTGCACGCCCACGTGCACGCAGTAACTTTGCCGCGTCCCCAACAGACAGCGCACCCGCCGCACATAGCGCAGTATATTCCCCCAAGGAATGCCCAGCGACATATTCAGGTAATTGCGCACCAGATGCACGTAGCATTGCAATTGACGTTGCCATAATGGCAGGTTGGACATTTGCAGTTAATGTTAATTCTTCGGTTGGGCCATTAAAAATTATTTCGGACAGTTTTTCGCCCAGCGCCGCGTCCACCGTATCAAATACCGCACGTGCTGTGGTGTTATTTTCGTATAAATCACGCCCCATACCAACGCTTTGCGCGCCCTGGCCAGGGAATACAAAAATCGATGACATTTATTACCCTTATGTTAATTAACAGATGTATTATACTTTGCGAATACTGAATTCGCAACCGCAATAATTTTGACGATAAAAGTCAGATGTACGGTTTATCTGAACACGTAAATTTTCATCCCACTTAATCGGTATATATGAAATGTCTGCGCACGCGCCCATGGCGGCGTTATCAACCTGAGTTTGGTCTTTGTGACGTGACACGCCCAGAACACTGGCAATCGCATTGTATCCGTTTTCACGCGCAAACTTTGCCGCGCGACGAAACCGATATTCAAAGCACAGCGAACAACGCGCACCGCGTTCAGGCGCCGATTCAAACCCGCGAACCGCGTCACGCCATGCGTCGTGGTCATATTCCAGAACCGCATATTTCACACCAATACTGTCACAGTATTTAATCTGTTCGTGCATACGTTTTGTGTATTCTGATTCTGGGAAAATATTAGGATTGTAAAACAGAACAATAAAATCAGACACGCCGGAAATCGCGCCGTCTGCCAACTGTTTAATTGCGCCCGCAGAACACGGGGCACAACAAGACAACAGTACAATACGTAAATTATTATCGAACATGTTGTAACAATTCAAGCAATGTGTTTGGCACCACCCCGGTGTTATCAGGGTAAATTTGCTGTAATTTTTTATTAATCACAATATCATCAGCAACACTGACAGGATGCCAATGTTGTGTTGTACGAACACTGTGAACGCCATGTGCAGACGTTTCATACAATGTGCGTTTTGTTGTACCAGTCTTAATCGCAGGAATGTTTTTATTAACATCCGATATCTCTGGCTGAAATGCAGAACCCTGGTGTTCTTTTGCAATTTGTTCTGGTGTTGTCAGACTGTCTGCAACCCAAAAACTGTGCTTTTTAAATTTTGTCATTCCAACAGAACGTCCTGTACAGGAATCATATGTTTCTTCTGCGAAATCTAGTTCAATGCGATAAACATTATGCATAGATTCAATCGCCCACATCAAATCTGCCAAAGATGAAATATTTGTCCATCCCTTTGAATTTTGACCAGTCAAACACAATTTACAAATCTTGCGCTGGGCATAAATATATCTATTTGTTTCGCGTACCATGCTTATCCTCGCTATCTTAAATTATAATTTATATTCGGTTCCAGATGCAAAATTAGAATCCAGCTCTATAATACAATCAGAATCGGACGACGCACCAAGTTCTGCACCACTGCACATCATACCATGCGATTCATAACCCGCAACCGTTCTTTGCGCCAATGGCTTTTTCATTGTGGGCAATCGGCATCCAACCGGTGCCAAAACCCCACGCAAACCAACACGAACATTGGGGGCGCCACATACAACCTGGACCATGCCGACGCCAGTATTTACCGTTAAAATATGCAAATCTTTGCGTGATGGATGATCTTGGACATCTGTGATTTCCGCGACAATTGGTTTTGGGGAATCATCTTCTGCCTTGGGCGTGTATTTTTCAGTTAATTTCGCAACCGTTTCATCATCAATTCGACTGAACAGGTTTTCAGGCACCACAAATTCTGCGCCGTCTGCAATGCGTGCAACAAATTTTTCTGGCCATGACATATCTTGTTTATCGGCAAAAACATTCTGAATTTTTTCCGCCGCAGTTGGAATAAACGGTGCAGATACGCGCGCGTACAGATCAATTAACTGAAAACATTTGTTCAGCGCATCCCCAGCGCCCGCCACGTCGCCGTTTTTTACCCGCGCCCATGGTTCCATTTTTGTCATATATTCATTACCAATTGCATACAGCCCGCGCAACGCTGCAACCGCACTGCGAAATTCACACGCGTCCAACGCAGACGTCAATTCCGATAATTTTTCATTAATCTGGGATTCCAGGTCCGTATCCCAATCGCCCGCCGCAGGCACAGTATTGCCAAAGTTTTTCGCGGTCAGTTTGCATACGCGACTAACAAAGTTACCCAACATGCCATTCAGGTCTTTGTTCACAATATCGGCAAAGCGCGCAATTGTAAAATCTGTATCATCTGTTTCCGGGGCAGACGCCAATAATGCGTAGCGCCACATGTCCGCAGGCGCGTCGTCAATTGCACTGTCCAGGAATATTCCGCGTTTCTGCGATTTCGAGAATTTGCCACCTTCGAAATTTAAAAAATTCATACCCTTTAACATATCAACAGTCTTCCAATTATCATTCATTGCCAACTGTTGTTCTGGGAAAAACACAGAATGAAATTTAACGTTATCTTTGCCCATAAACTGCGCATAGTGTGCGTCTGGATTTTTCCACCAATCTGCCCAGTTTTCATTCGCAGCCTGTGAAATTGAAACATAGCCCCATGGCGCATCAAACCAAACATAGAAAACCTTATTCTCATACCCCGGTTTATTTACAGGAATTCCCCATGGCAAATCACGCGTGATTGACGTGTCACGTAATCCTTCGTTCGCCCAGCCACGCGCAATTGCCGCCGCAGACTTTGACCATTTGGGGGCATGTACGGACAACCATTCTTTCCATTTATCTTCGATTTTAGATGCCAAAAAGAACAGATTCTTGGTTGGACGCATTTCGATTTTATCACTGCCAGAAATTGTGCTGCGCGGATTTAATAACTCTGTTGCCTCGTACGTTGCGCTGCAGTTGTCACATTGGTCACCACGCGCATTTTCATATCCACATTTTGGACACGTACCAACCAGCTGGCGATCGGCCAAGAACATATTATCCGCAATCGAAAATGGTTGAATCGTTTCACGTTCTTCGATCAGCCCCTGTTCGTCCAGACGCGTAAATAATTCATGTATTAATTTTTCTTGTTTTTCTGTGTGGGTGCGACCGTATAAATCAAATGACAAATTAAAGTCACGGACCGCACGCAGGTGTTTTTCATAATATTTATTATTGTATTCGATAATTGGCAACCCTTCTTTGGCGGCACCAACAACGGCGGGCGTGCCGTGTTCATCTGCGCCGCACACAAACAATACGTCACGGCCCATTGCGCGACAAAAACGTGCGTAAACATCGCTGGGCAAATAACAGCCAATCAAATGCCCCAGGTGTAATTCACCATTAACATACGGAAGTGCAGATGTAATCAAATATTTTTTCGCCATTTTTTGCCCTTTTATCTAGTCGAAAGAATTATAAATCAATTTTTGGATAAATCAATATTAATAAAAAACTTGAAATTTCAAAAGATTATAGTAAATTCTGGCATATACAAAGCACAGGATTAAATATGCAACCAAAACATGATTTAGACAAGAATACGATAATTTACCTGGTGAACGAGATTACAAAACACCATGGTATCAAAAATATGCCACCTGTAAAATTGGGACGTTTGATGTATTTGCTGTGGCTGGAATACGCATCACTGCAACCAGGATTGGCATTCCCACCAAAATCACCAATGGTAAATATGCAGTTTATAAACTATGAACGCGGCCCGGCCGAGGCCATAAGTTCCGAGAACTTTGAAACAATCAAAAAGTTGATTCTGGCGGGCAAAATTCCAAATTTTGCACATACACAATTCATGGCACGCGAAAAAATTTATCTGGAACAGGCTTTTGAGACCGTACGAAATTGCTATTC
>JAZROU010000084.1:0-6276 GCA_045648865.1 Candidatus Enterousia sp. | reverse complement strand
TCGATACACAATAATAAAAATCAAAAAAATCTCGCTTGTTCGATTTTTTAAGATTTTTCTAGTTGTGTATTTTCGTATTCGCCATGCGCTGCGCTCTGGCGTATCCCTTCGTCCCATTTTGGTTAAAACAAAACGCGCCCATTTGGGCGCATTTTCTTTTAATCCTGGCGGAGACGAAGGGATTTGAACCCTTGATACGGGGTTGCCGTATACACGATTTCGAGTCGCGCGCATTCAACCGCTCTGCCACGTCTCCGTGCCGGCTATTATAATCATCTTGGGATTATTTTGCAAGGGCAAATATTTGACAATTTATACAGTCGTGATAAACTGCAAAACATGGCAAAGTCATTTAATGAACAAGTTTATGATGTTGTTGCTCGTATCCCGCACGGGCGTGTGGCGACGTTTGGCCAGATTGCTGCGATGATTGGCCGTCCCCGTATGGCGCGATTTGTTGGCTATGCCTCCAATAACAAGGCGTCATGGCATCTGCCATGGCATCGCGTTGTTTTCAAAGATGGTTCATTATGCTGTGGCATGGCAACCGAACAGTATCGCGCATTAAAATCCGAAGGTGTAAAATTTGATTCTGAAAAACGGGTTATAATGCCTGTTTATCAATGGGATCCCGAACGCGACGGCACGCCCATGGATATACGCGATTTTCCGCTGGTATTTTGAACCAAAAGTATACCGGTTTATCGGCGCCTGGGTTATTTTTTACCAGGTTTTTGTTTTCTGATTTTGCTATAAATATCATCTGCGGTCAGCCTTTTATATGTTAAAAACCATGGTGTTTTATTGTTGTGTTGTCGCATTGCTGTTGCATTTGTTGGGGCAGGGCTTAAAACATCATCGCCCGGCACCCAGTTTGCAGGTGTCGCCACGCCAAATGCATTTGCAGTTTGGAATCCGATAATCATTCGCTTGATTTCATTTATATTTCGCCCCAGTATTGCTGGATAATATAAAATTGCCTGCACGATACCTGTTGGGTCAATTATAAAAACTGCACGTACGGCACTGGTGCTGGACGCATTTGGTTGTAACATGCCGTACATTTTTGCAATACGCATAGTCATATCGTCAATTAATGGGAATGTTATACGGATTCCATGTTTCAAATTATCTATGGCATTAAACCACGCCAGGTGTGATGACAGTGCGCCGATTGACAATCCAATCAGTTTGGTATTTAGTTCATCAAATTCTGCCAGCTGACGTTGAAATTCGATAAATTCAGACGTGCACACCGGTGTAAAATCTGATGGATGCGAAAAGAATACAACCCATTTTCCGGCAAAATCATCCGGAAAATTAACAGGTCCATTTGTTGTGTTGGCGGTGAAATTTGGGGCTCTGTCACCAATCAGTGGAATTGTCGGTGGTATCTCGCGTGCACATTCATGTTTTTGACAGTTGCATTGATTGGATTGATTGCTCATTTTTTTTCTCCGTTTTCATCAGATAATTTATCATTTTATTGCAGATTATTGGCACAGGAACGTATTCCGAATAAATAAAAAACTTTATTCTTGATAAAATGTGCTAAGATATAAATAATAAAGGGCAAGAATAAAGGATGAGAAATATGAAAAGGTCAGACATTGTGCGTTCTATTCAGGTTCGGTTCAAGCATATGCGCGCATCAGACGCGGCTGCAATACTAGATACTGTATCTGATCATATGATTGAATCTGTTGCTGCAGGCGACAGGATTGAAATCCGTGGTTTTGGTACATTTCAGCCACGTGCCCGTGCCACCAAGATTGGCTATAATCCATGCACAGGCCAGCCTATGCCATTGCCTGCCAGCACGACTATTTTGTTCAAGCCCAGTCGTGAATTAACTAAAAAGATGAATGGACAGTAAATATGTTATTTGGTAAAAAATCAGGCATAAAAAATCGTAATCGTGAACGCTATGACCGTGTTCGTCGCCTGATGTGGATTAAATGTGAATCATGTGGAAAGCTTGTTTATTACAAGGATTATAAGGATAATAAATACATTTGCCCCAGTTGTGGTCGTGCATTTATCATGACACCAAAACAAAGGTTTGATTTATTATTTGATGACAATACCTGGGAAAAATTAACCCCGCCATCTATATCTGATGATCCGTTGGGGTTTGTTGATCGTGTGGCGTATACAGAACGCCTGGGCGAAGCGCGCTCTGAAACTGGATGTTATGATGCTGTTTCATCTGCTGACGGTACAATCGGTGGCGTACCATCTACTGTTTGTGTATTAAACGGCCTGTTCATGATGGGGTCAATGGGGCGTGCGGCGGGTGATGCGATTGTTGCTGCGATGGAACACGCTGTTGCGGAACGTCGCCCTTTTATAATGGTAACGGCCAGTGGTGGCGCCCGCATGCAGGAAAATATTTTGTCATTGATGCAGATGGCACGCACCACAGCGGCTGTAAATAAATTAAATGCCAACGGTATTCCGTACATTGTTTTGTTGACCGATCCTACATTTGGTGGTGTGACGGCGTCATTTGCAATGTTGGGTGATATTCATATTGCGGAAAAGGGGGCGCGAATCGGGTTTGCAGGCCGTCGCGTGATTGAACAAAATATTCGTGAAAAATTACCATCTAATTTCCAAACGGCTGAATACCTGTATGAACATGGAATGGTTGACATGGTCGTTGCGCGCGGTCAATTGCACGATGCGATTGCAAAAATATTGGCGGTATTAACAAAACAGGAACGCACCCCAAAGCAGATTTCTGTGACAACACCTGCGCACGATCCGTCGAAAAAGATTCGTGGTATGGGCGAAAACGAAGCTTATGACAAAGTTTTGTTGGCGCGCCATGAAAACCGTCCACACTTTTTAGATTATATAAATGGCATTGTGGACGATTGGACGTATCTGGCGGGCGACAGACTGTATGCCGAAGATGCTGCGATGGGTTCTGGTATTGGTTTTTGGCGTGGAATACCCGCGGTTATAATCGGCCAGGAACAAGGGCGCACAATTGAAACGCGCCAAAAACATCGTTTTGGTATGGCAAATCCCGACGGCTATCGCAAGGCTGTGCGTATGATGCGCCTGGCGGAAAAGTTTAATTTGCCGCTGATTTCTTTGTTTGATACTGCCGGTGCATTTGCTGGTCGCGAAGGCGAAGAGCGTGGCCAGTCCCAGGCGGTCGCTGCATCTATTTCTGCGGGATTGTCTATGCGTGCCCCATATGTTGCCGTAAATACCGGCCAGGGTGGTTCCGGTGGTGCAATTGCGATTGGTACAGGCGATCGTGTGTTGATGATGGAGAATGCGATTTATTCTGTGATTGCACCAGAATCATGTGCCAGTATTTTGTGGCGTGATAATAAATATCGTGCGGTTGCGTCTGCAGCGATGAAATTAACGGCGCGTGATATGGCCGACATGAATGTCATAGATGAAATTGTGCATGAGCCTGCGGGTGGTGCGCACACTGATTGGCAAACGACGATGGAATTGTTGGCGAATTCAGTGGCGGCCCAAATTACACAACTGCAACAAATCCCTGTTGACCAGTTGCCACAACGTCGCGCCGACAAATTTTTGGCTATGACACGTGACGTCGAAATTTGTCAGCCAGAACACATTGGCGACGAACATTAAAGAAGCCCCCGATTTGGGGGCTTTTATTATTTTAAATTTTCTGCGACGAAATTCCAGTCGACTAAATTATCCAGAAAAGTATCAATAAAATCTGCGCGTTTGTTTTTATAATCTAAATAGTACGCATGTTCCCATACATCCAGATTCAACACAGGCTTCATATCATGGGCGATTGGTGTATCTGCGTTTGCTGTATTGATTATCCTTAGCCTGTTGTCACCATCCCGTACCAGCCATGTATATCCACTGCCAAATACAGATGTTGCAGCGTTTTTGAATTGTGATTTAAAGTTTTCTGCGCTGCCAAATTGTTTAACAATTTCATCTGGTATTTGCGCTGTGCATTTTGGGCACATGCCATGAAAAAAGAAATCATGATTGTAGATTTGTGCCGCGTTATTAAAGATTTTTTGTTCGGCCGGCTTCTCTGCGGACACCTGGATTATTTGTACCAGTGGCATTTCTTGGTATGGTGTATCTTGAATCAGTTTGTTCAGATTGTCGATATATGTTGCGACATGTTTTCCGTGGTGCGTTTCCAGCGTTTCCTGTGAAATGTACGGTGCCAGTGCATCTGTTGCATACGGCATTGGGAATTGATCTAATGCGAACATTGGTTTTCCTCCTGTATGGGCGAATGATGTGCACAAAGTGTATTTTTTTGCAACAGGAAAATTTTATTAAAAAGCGCTTGCGTGTCGGTAAAAATATTTTATATAATCGAACCATTGAAAGGAGTTATAAATGAAAAAAATTTCTATGTTATCAGCGGTCTTGGGTTTAACTTTTGCTGGCGCAGCATCTGCAGCCGATATTACTGTTTATTATTCGCCATCGTGCCCACATTGTCATCATGCGCGCGATTTCATTTCCAACACTTTGGTGTATGAATACCCAGAATTAAAAGTAACAGAAGTCAATGTAATGGACCAGGCAAATTTGTCTAAGTTCCAAGAAACATTAGAAAAGTGCAAATTTGAATCTGGTGGTGTTCCTGTTTTGGTAATTGGTGATAAATGCGAACAGGGGTATGCTGATTTTATGCAGGATACTTTGCGTCAGCATGTTGAATCTGATATGACTGATGAACAAAAAGCAACCGCAGCAGAAAACAAGAAAGCGATGGAAGCAGATGTTGAAAAATTTAAATCAGAACATGCTGATCGCGTAAATGCTATTTCTGAATACAACGCAGCTGTTGCAACTGCGGAACCATCTGCAGAATCCGAACAGGCTGTAAAAAAAAATGAAAACAGTGGCAGCACAATTTGGTTCTGGGGGCTGTTAATTGTTTTGGTTGCAGGCCTGGGGTATGTTTTGGTTCGCAAAGATAACAAAAAATAATCTTAGAATCGGAAAAAATGTTTGATTTAACAACACTTGATTATATTTATGTGGGCGTCATATTGGCGTCCACAATTTGGGCAACTGTTCGCGGGGGCGTATACGAAACCATTGCGACGTTATCATGGGTCGTTGCAGCGGTGTCGGCTCGATTTGCGTCGCCGTGGTTGGACAGATTGTTGCAATCTTGGTTTGATTTGTCTGAATCGACCGTTGGAACATTAATCGCGTCGTATTTTATAATATTCTTTGCCTTGTTGATGTTGGTCGGTTTCTTTAATCAGAAACTGCGTGAAAAAATCCAAGACAGTATAATGAATGTTACAGATAAAACATTGGGTGTAATATTTGGGATTATACGTGGTATTGTTGTTATGGGGATTTTTTATTGGGGGGCATTATGGTATTATTCAGACCTGCCATTTTTGCCAAAATGGCTGGCTCAGTCACGTACACGTCCTATAATGCAGGTGACGGCTGTTAAATTAGATAGCTGGTTTTTCCCGGGACCTGAAAATAAACTGTTGGCACGTGATGTTGCGGGCACACACCAAGCGATAGAGATTTATAACAATCTTATAAATCCTGCAATATCCAGTAACAAAGAGACTGTATCTGGCGGCGTTCCTGCGGTTGTTAAAACGGATGCAGAAACTGGTTATAAATCATCAGAACGTGCTGCGCTGGAAAATCAGTTGTTGCAAATAGAAACCGTGGCTCGTGCCATTGAACAGCGCGAAGAAAACTCAGGTACAGGTGCAAATGACATCATTGATTCTGACCAGGTTGAATAATTTCTGATTTTTTTTCAGATGTAAATAACAAACGCCCATTTGGGCGTTTTTATTTGGATATGCAATTCGCAAATGATTGTGCGACAAATGATTCTTCCGTGTCTGTCATTTGTGCAACAGGTATAATAAAGCAACGTGTACTGCTGTCGCGCAAAATGAACACCTTGGTTCCGCGTATATATGCAGTTTTCATATCGTCAATCTGTGCACTGGTCAGGAATGCATTTTGTGTTGTTGATGGCAAAGACATTGCTGCATTGATAACTTGAAATGCGCGATCGTATGTATAAATCTCGTCGCTTCTTGAATTTACCTCCATCCATACAGACCAATTTTCATATGGGTTTTCAACAGGTTTGCTGGCGGCTGGAATTTTAGAACCGACGGCCATTGTTGCCAATGTCTGCAACGCAGATGGCTGATTTGTTGTTGTGCCATGCGGTACCGTGTTGACCTGCATATTATCGCCGCACGCCAAATTCATACGATTTGTATAGCTGGCCAGCACAGCATC
>JAZROU010000083.1:0-13824 GCA_045648865.1 Candidatus Enterousia sp. | reverse complement strand
GCATATCTGGGGCAACCAAGCAGCATAAAACACCCAGAAATCACACAATTTAATCATGCAGACACAAAATTATCCAAGCAATTTGTTCAAATTCAAAATGGCTGTAACCATAATTGTGCGTACTGTATAACGCGACAATTGCGTGGGGCTGCAGTATCGTTCAGCTATCAAGACATTTTAAATGATGTTCAGGTGGCAACAGATAATGGATTTGGCGAAATTGTTTTGACCGGTATCGATTTAGCATCCTATGTAAAACCAGAAGACGGCAAAGTTTATTTGATTTCTGATTTATGCAAGCGTTTATTAAAAGACGTTCCAGGAATCAGACGATTGCGACTGTCGTCAATTGACCCAGCCGTTCCAGACATCGACAATGTTATTGATTTAATTTTAAGCGAACCACGCATGATGCCACATTTGCATCTGTCAATGCAGTCTGGCGCGGACACGATTTTGAAATCTATGGGGCGCAGACATAACGCACAAAGAATTCGTGACATGGTTTTGCGTGGGCGCGGAAAAGTTACATTCAGCTGGGATATAATTTGCGGGTTTCCTGGCGAATCCGAAGATTTGTTTCGTGAAACACTGGCATTGGTGCATGAAACGGAACCGATAAAAATCCACGCGTTCCCGTTTTCGCCCCGCCCCGGCACACCGGCCGCAGACATGCCAAATCAAATCAATCGGGCAATATCCAAGGAACGAGTACGCATTATAAACAATGCTGCGAACGAAAATCGCATGGCATTTATGCGGTCGCAAATAGGTAAAACCGTTCAGGTTTTGATGGAAGAAAATAATGTCGCCCGTTGCCCACACGACATTGCTGTAAAAATCAATAGCTGTCCGATTGCACCACGAACAATTTGCGATGTAAAACTGATTGATGTTGTGGATGATTATTTTATTGGAATTGTAATTTAGAATTGTTAATATCAAAACATGAAAAAGAAATTGATTGCTTTATTTTTAACATTAATTACCGGCGCTGTAAATGCCACAGAATTTCAAACCAAGGCAAAGTCCGCATTTCTGATTGACTATGATTCAGGGACGGAAATCGTTGCAAAAAATGCCGACACGCTGATGCCGCCCTCATCCATGATAAAACTGATGACGTTGGCTGTTCTGTTCGACGAACTGGCGGCGGGAAACATCACAATGGACACACGTTTTCCGGTCAGTAAAAATGCAGATTACAATCGCCCGGAATGGTATCCTGCCAGCAAGATTTGTCTGGTCGCAGGGCAAACGGTTAGTGTACGCGATTTAATTTTGGGACTGATTGTGTTATCGGGCGGGGATGCATCGGTTGTCGTGGCAGAAAAATTAGCTGGGTCGGAAGCTGAGTTTACAGCAAAAATGACCGAAAAGGCGCGCAGCATTGGCATGGACCAATCTACGTTTGGTAACGCAAGCGGATTGCCAAACCCAAACAATTTAATGACCAGTCGGGAACTGGCAATATTGGCGGAACATTTGATTTCAGATTATCCCGATATCTATCCTATGTTCGCAACAAAAAGATTCGAATTCAAAGAACATAAGACAGATTGGTGTCGCGAATGGGGGCGCACACATACACTGAATTACAACAAACTGTTGTTTAATATGCGGGGGGCAGATGGATTAAAGACAGGACATACAAACGAAGGCGGATACGGCATGGTGGCCAGCGCCAATGTTGGTGGACGTCGCCTGATAGGTGTCATAAACGGGTTTAATGGAAAAGGGCACGAAGCATTAGCGGCTGAGATGAAAAGAATGCTGGAATTTGGCTTTACAAACACCGTTAGCAAAACATTCTATCAGCCAGATGATGTTGTGGTGGAAATCCCGGTCTGGTACGGTCGACGCGCAGTCGTTCCTGCGACGGTGGCCAAACCGTTTGCGATAACCGTGGATAAAGAAATTGGATTAAATGGTGTTCGTGTACTGGCGCGCTTTGATGAACCTGTGGCGGCGCCCGTTCGTGCAGGGGATGAAATAGGAAAACTGATTGCAGAACAAAATGGACGCGTTATTGCAACAGCACCATTAATCGCAAAAGACAAAGTCAGCAAAACGCAATTCTTGGGGCGCGTTATCAAAAACATCAAAGTAATGTTTGGATGGGAATAAAACATGGCACCACGCAAAAAAGCAACAAATGAATACAACTTTCCGCACCCAATGGATAACGATTGTCTGATTGGACATTCAGACACGTTGCAAAATTTTATACATGCATGGAATCAGCGCGACGCGCACCCAATTCATCCGGTATGGATGCTGACTGGGCCCGCAGGCATTGGCAAGGCAACATTAGCATACAAAATTGCCAAAATGGTTTACGGGAATGTTGGTGATTTCTTTATCGTTGACATAGACAGAAACATAGACAAACACGGCAATATAAAAGCAGACGGTAAAGTTATTTCTGTTTATACCGTGCGTGCAATGATTGATAAAATGCAGATGTCTTCTATGTCGGGGGATTGGCGGGTGATATTAATAGATTCGGTCGATCAGCTGAACACCGCTGCATCAAATGCGATATTAAAACTGTTGGAAGAACCGCCTGCAAAAACATTATTTTTATTGGTTGTGCACCAACTGGCAAACGTTTTGCCAACGGTGCGTTCGCGTGCGCGCGTTGAAAAAATGCGTCCATTGACAATCGCACAATTGCGCGAACTGTGCGCAAAGTTTATTCCAGACGATGAAGTTAGCACCGAAACGCTGAGGCTGTGTAACGGCAGTTTTGGAAAAATTGCCAATCTGAAAAAATCTGGTGGGGATGCGATTTACGCAGAACTGATTGACAGTTTAACAGACAAACGCACAACCAGTTCTGACATCATGACAATCGCCAGAAAAATCGCCCCATTCCCAGAACTGCACGGCATTTTATTAGATGCAATTGCACACTTTGGTTTGGCGGAATTATACCCTGTGGCGACGCACGCAATCGCGGACATGAAAAACGTTTATCTGGAACCAGAAACCGCGATATTTAAAATTATTATGGAAATAAAAAAATGTTTATAGATACACATTGTCATCTGACCGATGAAAACATTGGCGGCCCAGACGTAATTCGTCGGGCAACAGATGCAGGGGTCGGTATTATAATTTGCCCAACCGCAGACCCAGCAGATATCCCAGCGGCCCTGAAACTGTCAAACCAGTACGATAATATATTCTGCACAATTGGAATCCATCCGGAATACGCCGGCATGGATGCAGCGCAATACCTGACGGATACGGTGATGACAAATCCGCGTGTCGTGGGGGTTGGCGAAATTGGGCTGGATTATCACTATGGTTCGGACAATCGCACAGAACAAATAAAACTGTTTGAACAGCAATTGGAAATCGCAAAGAAATACGCCCTGCCCGTGGCAATTCACACACGCGAAGCAGAAGAAGACACGGCAGCGATCTTGACCGGCGATGTGGGTGGCGTCATGCATTGCTTTACCAGTTCGTGGGATTTAGCAAAAAAAATGTTGGACCGCGGATTTATGTTTTCTGCCAGCGGTATTTTAACATTTAAAAACGCGACCGAAGT
Source organism: Candidatus Enterousia sp. (assembly GCA_045648865.1). Classification (GTDB taxonomy): domain Bacteria; phylum Pseudomonadota; class Alphaproteobacteria; order Rs-D84; family Rs-D84; genus Enterousia. The sequence continues at coordinate 10,265 of JAZROU010000083.1, read as the reverse complement.
TCGCGAAACGTTTGAAAAAATACCGTTGGACAGATTGGTAATTGAAACAGATGCGCCATACTGTGCCCCAGTGCCATATCGTGGTAAAACATGTGAACCCGCGATGATGATTGAAACGGCGCGCGTTTTGGCACAAATCAAGAATATTTCAACGGATGAATTGGCAGAAAAATTAACCGATAATGTAAAGCGCCTGTATCCAAAAATAAATTTGTAATAAAAAACCCGCAATTGCGGGGTTTGTTATGCGTTGATAATTTCCTGGATACGCTGTGGCACTTTGTCTATGGCGATGCGTTCCTGGGCCATTGTATCACGATGACGCAATGTTACAGTGTTATCTTCCATAGTTTGGTGATCAACCGTTATACAAACAGGTGTCCCGATTTCATCGTGACGACGATAGTTTTTGCCGATATTGCCAGAATTTTCCAGTTCAATACGGCCGATTGCCATTTTTCGCAACTGGGACACAATGCCGTTTGATATATCCAGCAATTCTGGGACATTGCGCGCTAACGGGATGACCGCCGCCTTGACAGGTGATAATTGTGGCTTTAATTTCAATACCGTACGCGTTTTCCCGTCACCCAAATCTTCTTCGTTATAGGCCTCTATCATTACAGCCAGCATAGCGCGATTTACGCCCATCGCTGTTTCAATCACATATGGGATGAAGTTTTGGCCACTTTGCGGATCACTGTAAGACAACTTAGTTGTACTGTCTTTGTTTTCCAGCACATTTGCATTTATTTTGAATTCTTTTTGGGATTTGGTATGTGACCCAAGATCAAAATCCTGGCGATTGTGGATACCTTCGACTTCGTCAAAACCGTCTGGGAATTCGTATTCAATGTCGACCGCGGCCTTGGCATAGTGGGCCAGTTTTTCATGTGGCATAAAACGTAATTTTTCCGCAGGAATGCCCAATGCATCAATCCACCAGGCCATGCGTTGTTCCATCCACATTTTGTGATACATTTCATCATCGGCAGGATTTACAAAATATTGCATTTCGGCCTGTTCAAATTCACGCATACGGAATACGAACCCACGCGGGGATATTTCATTGCGAAACGCCTTGCCGATTTGGGCAATGCCGAATGGCAACTTGTGCGGTTTAGCATCTAAAACATTTTTGAAATTTGTATATGTTGTTGTTGCGGTTTCTGGGCGCAGGTATGCATTAACAGCGCCATCAGATGTTGCGCCAATCGACAACCCCATCATCAGTTGATATGCACGCGGTTCTGTGATATCCGTACTGCCACAATTGTCACATTTTGATGTGTCTTTCATTTTATCTTGGCGCATGCGGGTGCCACATTTTTTACATTCCACCAATGGATCAGAAAATCCGGATTCATGTCCAGAATACTTCCACAACAAACGATTGGAAATTAATGCCGCATCCAGACCTTCGATGTCATCGCGTGAATAAATCATGGAATTCCACCATGCGTTGCGAATATTTTTCATCAATTCAACACCATATGGACCATAATCATATGCACCACCCAATCCGCCGTATATTTCAGACCCTGTAAAAATAAACCCACGACGTTTGCATAACGCGACAATATCATTTACTGTTTTTGCTGGCATAATTTATCCCCTAGTATTTAATTAAACTTATATATTATACTGATTTTCATATTTTTCAACAGTGAAATTATTAAACATCCCCCGAATGGGGGATGTATGGTTTATTTTTGGATAAAATGAACACTGTATTGTGGTTTCTTGTCCGCACCAAGCGCAGCGCGCACAACCCTGTTCGACGCAACCTGGACAGCGCGAACCAGATTGTTTTTATCCTTGCGCTCGGCCTTGGTCAGGTTGTCAATCGCGCGCGTGATTTCAATCTGAATCTGGCGCTTCATAAATCCGGTTTCGTCGGTTTCAAAGATACCAGCGCTGGAAACCTCTGGCGTGCCTTTTAGGAACCCACGCTTGTCCACCGGCAGGGTCACAAACACCGCGCCATTAGACGCAATCTTTTTGCGATTTTTGTAAACCTGATCGTTGGCACTGCGTTCGGTTTCGCCCTCCATCACAACGTAACTGGTTTCAATTGTTTCGGCAACATATGGTTCGGCACCATCGGACAGTGCAATCATTTCACCGTTATGCACAACCATCATATGCTTTGCGCCACCGCGTTCCATAGCCATTTTGCCGTTCAGCATTTCATTGATATAATCACCATGCATTGGGACAGACACCTGGGGGTGAACCATGTCGTAAAAACGTTCCAGTTCAGGACGTCCAGCATGCCCACTGGCGTGCAGACAATCCGTATCAAATATAGTATGCGTCTTTACACCCATACGTGCCAATTTGTTATACAGGTATGACACGTCCTGTTCACGACCTGGAATGATAATGGCGCTGAATACAACCGTGTCAGTTGGTTGCAGTTTTAATTCTTTTACCTGGCCATGGCACAAACGCGTTAACATGGCAAATTTTTCACCCTGGGAACCAGTCAGGAATATTGCCTGTTTTTCTGCGGGCAAATCTTTGATTTCACTGTGCAGGTATACATCATCTTTGTTAATATACCCAAACTTAATCCCCAATTCACGGAATTCAGGCAAACCGACATATGGTACAGGATTTGGATTGCTGCGTTCTTTGATACACGCAATGCGGCCGGCGGCACGTGCCGCTTCGGCAAACATTTTCATGCGCGCCAAACTGCGCGAATAACCTGTTACCAATACACGACCCGGCGCATTCTTCATGATTTCAGTCAATGTTTCGCGAACCTGGGTTTCAGTGGTCTGTTTCGTTTGGCGCGATGAATTTGTTGAATCGCACATACACGCCAACAGTTTTGGGTCTGAACCAATTGCCGCCAGGCGTGCAAAATCAGTCGGGGCTTCGATTGGAATATCGTCGTTAAATGTCCAGTCACCAGTATGCAAAATCTTGCCTGCAGGCGTTTGGATGATTAACATTTGCGCTTCGGGTACGGAATGGGTGACGTGAAATGTTTCAACCGTAAATGGTGCCAAATCCAGCGTCGCGCCATTGTGATCAAATTCAACAATATCGCGCATTGGATCAAAGTCCATTTCAATACCCGCAAATGTACGACGCAAAATTTCCGCAGGGAAACGCGTGCAATATATTGGTTTTCTGAATTTTGGCCAAACATATTTTAATGCACCAATATGATCTTCGTGACCATGAGTTATCACAAAACCAACAACGTCTTTCTTGCGCTTTTCCAGCCATGTTGTGTCACAATATTGAACATCCCCTGCCCCGATTTCTTCGTCCAGGAACCCCATACCGCAATCAACAACCAGATATTTGCCACGATATTTATAAACGTACATATTCTGGCCAATGTGTTCCAGACCACCCAACGCCATAAAATAAATCTTGTCGTCGTTTGCGTCTGTTTCGTGTTTGTTCATACCCCGAATTGTTTTCGGCGCTTTTGGTTTATCGCCCCGCGATGGCGATGCTTTTTTTTCGCGTACTTTTACCATTTATATTCCTTTTGTTTTGTTTCACATTTGTACGACCAACAAATTCATTACTAATAAAGATCCTGTCTTTATTTGCAGTGAATCTGTGGTCGCACGGCTCATACCCTATGGTATTTTATTATTTTTAATAAATAAAGACATAGGGATAAATTCGTATCGGATGTTTTTCATCCATACATTCTCTGATACAGTCCATATAATAGTGTATTTGTATCTAAAATCAAGCGAATAATAAAAAACCGCCAGAATGGCGGTTATGACTTATGGCATAGGGATACCGGCGGTTGCGTCACCCATTACCTTGTCTATCGTGATGTCGGCTTTGGATTTGGCATCGCGAAGGGCCGATAACACAACCCCCGCGACGGCATCGGCGCCGCGCGACAAAATATCAGGATTAATTGTCAGTTTTAATACATCGTATTTACCGGTCATATCAACAATGCAAGCGCCGTTTTCCGCAATCCCTTTGACAACTGTATTGGCCAGTTGTTCCTGGGCAGTGGCCACCTTGGTTTGTAATTCAGCGGCCTGGGCCATTAATGCATCCATATCCATTTTAATCCCCCCCGTTATTTTTGCTTTTCTTTGACATGCAACATTTGCAATGCGCGAACCGGCACATTAGCAATTTTTGCCACACTGGGCAACAATTCCAAATTCGGAATAAATGTTTCGTTGGCATATTTTGTTGCAGCTGCAGACGATTCAAAATCTTTGTTTAATGACTGAACCACGTAAAAACGCGGAAATCCGGATGGCGAATAATCCATTTTGTACAGCCCACATGAATATCTGGCGGTGTCACGAATTTGTCCCACACCAACAAAATAATTATCCAAGATAAAATTCCTGATTTTCTGGATACGTTGGACATCACACCCCAGGTGTGCTGCCCATTGTATATCGGTCCAGTTTAATTGTTCTGGTTTCATTGTTCTGCCTTATTTCTTGATTTCCGCACCTGTTTTCTGGTCGATACCAACCATGGACATGCGTGTTTTACCGCGTTTATCCGCGCCTAAGAAACGAACATAGACTGTGTCGCCTTCTTTGATACCGGCATCTTCGATTTTTGCAATGCGTTCACCAGTGATTTCAGAAATATGAACCATGGCTTCGAATCCGTTCATGATTTTTACGAACAGACCGAAATCTTTCATGCCAGATACCGTACCTTTGTAAATCATGCCAACTTCTGGTTCGGCAACGATGTCTTTGATGCGTTGGATTGCGTTGTCCGCATCTTCCTTGGTTGTTGCCATGATTTTAACTGTACCGTCATCTTCCAAATCAATAATCGTATTTGTTTCACGAACCAGCGCCTGAATCACAGAGCCGCCTTTGCCGATGACTTCACGAACTTTGTCTGGATTGATTTTCATGGTGTATGCCTGGGGTGCATATTCAGACACAGATGCGCGTGGCTTTTTAATTGCCTTTTCAATCTTGCCCAAGATGTGCATACGGCCATCTTTTGCCTGGGCCAAGGCACGTTCCATGATTTCAAATGTAATAGACGTGATTTTGATATCCATTTGCAGGGCTGTAATACCCTGATCTGTACCAGTCACCTTGAAATCCATGTCGCCCAGATGATCTTCGTCACCCAAGATATCGGTCAAGATTGCGTAATCGTCGCCTTCTTTAATCAACCCCATTGCAATACCCGCAACCGGACGTTTCATTGGAACGCCACCGTCCATCATTGCCAATGTTGCACCACATGTTGTTGCCATTGAAGATGAACCATTCGATTCCAAGATGTCCGACACAATACGAATAACATAGTCAAATTCGCTGCGACTTGGCACCATTGGATGAACCGCGCGCCATGCCAAGTTGCCGTGACCAATTTCACGACGGCCCGGGGACTTTAACCCCTTGCATTCACCAACAGAATATCCTGGGAAATTATAGTTCAGGATGAAATCGCGTTCTTCGGAACCGTCCAAGGACTCAATAGGCAATGCGTCTTTGCCCCCGCCCAATGTCAATGATACCAGGGCCTGGGTTTCGCCGCGTGTAAACAGTGCAGACCCGTGTGCGCGTGGCATTACACCCAATTCAATTTCAATTGGACGTACAGTCTTGTTGTCACGGCCGTCGATACGTGGTTTGCCCGCCAAAATGTTGCCACGCATAATGCGCGCAGTCAGGTTTTCAACCACTTCGTCCGCCCATGATTCCAATGTAGATGTGGCGCGGGTTGATTCTGGGAATAATTCTGGGATACGTGCCTTGGCATCTGCGTGAATAGACGCCAATGTTTCCAAGCGCACCAATTTTTCTTTGATTTGCAGGGCCGATTCAATCGCAGGTGCAAATTGTTCAAAGTCAGATTCCATTGTCAACTGTTCTGGGGTCTTTTCAGGTGTTTCCCAGCGTTCTTTGCCCGCACGTTCCGCCAGTTCATTAATTGCGTTGATAACCGCCTGTTGCGCGTCAAAACCAAATTTAACCGCACCCAACACAGTCTTTTCATCCAGTTCACCAATTTCAGATTCAACCATCAACACACCGTCTTTGGTCGCAGCAACAACCAAATCCATTTCGGAATCTTCGGTTTCTTTTTTAGATGGGTTCAAAATATATTTACCGTCAGCAAATCCAACACGGGCGGCACCAATTGGCCCCTGGAATGGAACGCCAGACAATGCCAAAGCCGCACTTGACGCAATCATTGCCAAAATGTCAGGCTGGTTCACTTTGTCATAAGAGAATACCTGGGCAATAATTTGAACTTTGTTCTTAAAAGTTTCTGGGAACAATGGGCGGATTGGACGATCAATCAAGCGCGCAGTCAATGTTTCAGCGGTTGATGCCTTGCCTTCGCGACGATCGCGGGAACCTGGGATACGGCCAGCGGACGCAAACTTTTCCTGGTAATCAACCGTCAACGGAAAGAAATCTTGACCTTCGACCGCAGATTTTTCCGCACATACTGTCGCCAAAACCATCGTTTCACCCAACGTCGCCAAGACAGAACCATTCGCCTGCTTTGCCATACGGCCTGTTTCCAAACGCAATGTCGTATTGCCGTACGGAATTTCAACAACGATTGGATTGTTTAATTTAGTCTTTTCATCTTTCTTGAATAAACCAAATACCATTTTTTATCTCCATTTTTTATTACAAGTTTTGATTTCGCGAAGAAAAATCATTCGTTTCTGCATTCTGAATACAAAAATGCACAAATGAACAATTTCATCTTCGCCCAACGAATTATAAATTATATTTAATGTATTGCAAGTTATTAAAATGTATGATTTTTGTCATGTGCACGCGGATGTGCATTTGAGTATATGCTGGAAATTTCCGCCATGTTTACCTTGGTATACAATTGGGTCGTAGACAAAGAAGAATGCCCCAGCAATTCTTGCAAGCTGCGCAAATCCGCCCCGCCCGCCAACAGTGCTGTTGCAAATGTGTGACGCAGGGCATGTGGCGTTACATAATCCGGCAACTGCAGGTAATGCCGCAGGGATTCCACAACCTTTTGCGCCATGCGGGGTGACATGGGCAAACCGCGAACACTGCGAAACAACACATCGTCCGCCATGTTTCCGAATGGCCGCACAGCGGTATATTTGTCAATCGCCGTCCACACGGCTGGCAAAACCGGCACCAGACGTTCTTTGCACCCCTTGCCCAAAATGCGTAACACGTCCGGGCGGGAGGCAACGTCGCGATTGCGCAAAGCCAGCGCTTCGGATATTCGCAGACCACAGCCGAACAACAACACAACCAACGCCCAATCGCGTGCTGCAACCCATGGCGCGCATGCATCAATTGTTCGTATGGCATCATGCATGTTTTCAACATCAATAGGATCAATTGCCTTGGACAACTTTCGGGGGACCTTGGGCGAAACAATCAGCGATATTGCATCGTTTTTTACATCATAATTTTTTGCCAGGAATCTGAAAAAACTGCGTAAAGACGACAATGCACGCGCCGTCGATTTTGCAGACAGGCCGCGGCGCTGGCGTTCAGCCAGGAACGCGCGAAAACATATTGTGTCTGCGCGCGATAAATCCGACGGAAATGCCGTCGCGCCATTAAAACGTTCATAGAATGATAAAAAATCACAAATATCTTTTTCGTATGCGGCCGCAGTATGTGGTGAATAGTTTTTCACCCCCGTTAAATACCCCAGAAATTCTGCGACCGCATCATTCATTTATGTACCCTATTTTATTTCGAATACCGCAGTTACAGATACAGATACGTCTGTATCGCGCGACACAATCGTACCGCCAGCATCCGCCATGGCAGACGTGGCAACCATCTTGGTTCGCAACAAGGTGTTTTCAGGGTGCGTAATATTATCTGAATTCGCGCCGTATGACACCGACAATAATTTGCCCGCACGACGACCATCACCAGCGGCAAGCGCGTTGGCACGCGTACGCGCGTTTTCAACCGCGACCGACAAGCATTCTTCCATCACAGGTTTTAGCGCCTGGGGACTGGTGTACATGCGTAAATTTTCAGAAAACACGTTCGGCGATTGTGCAAATTGCGACAATATCCCTTCAATCGTGTCGATGCTGTTTGCAGAAACCTCAACCGCGACCGTTGTTTCAATTCCTAATGTTACAGACTTTTGTTCATCGCGATTCCATTCTGTTTTTTCATAAGAATTAAACTGGGTCGTTTGCATTTCAACCGGCTGGGACTTTAAATACTGGGTTATTTGTGCCATTTGCGCAGTCGCCGCACGCATAGATGCCACGGCCGTTGGTGCCAATGTTGTCACACGCAATGTAATGGCCGTTTTATCGCGCGGAACCGTTGTCAGACATTCGCCATTTACCGCAACCGTGCGTGGCACATCATGCCGTTCCAGTGCGCCAAACACCAATGCCAAAACTGCGGCTGCACCAATAACAGTTCCAATCCAAATAAATGTTTTTTTCATTCCTTATCCCCCCTTGGTTTATTATCCCAGCATTGCTTTTTTTACACGCGCCAACGTTTCTGTTGCAACAATGCGTGCGCGATTTGCCCCAGATTCCAAAATCGCGTCGATTTCATTTGGGTTTGCCATCAAACGTTCGTATTCTGCGCGCGGCCCCGACAACACCGAATTGATTTGTTCAAACAAAATCTTTTTTGCATCGCCATATCCCATGCCACCGGCACGAAACCGTTCGGCAAATTCGGACGTTTGTTCCGCGGTTGCAAAGTGTTTGTATAACTGATAAATCGTGGATTCGTCCGGATCCTTTTTATCCGCGGGCAGTTTAGAATCCGTAATGATACGCATAATTTTTTTCTTTAACGCGCCTTCGTCTGCGAACAGCGGGATTGTATTATCATAAGACTTGCTCATTTTACGGCCGTCCAGGCCTGGGATGATTCCTGTGTCGGAACCAATTACAGGTTCTGGCAATTTAAACGTTTTGCCGTATGTGCGATCAAAGTATTCCGCAATATCACGCGCAAATTCAACATGCTGTTTCTGGTCCGCGCCAACCGGCACAATATCCGAATTGTATAACAAGATATCAGCCGTCATCAAAATAGGATATGTATATAACCCCATGTTAATACCTGCGTCAACGTCCATACCCGCAGCCGTGTTTTTATCCATCGCCGCCTTGTACGAATGTGCACGGTTCATCAACCCCTTGGGCGTGACATTCATCAGCAATGTATTCAACTGATATATTTCATCAATGTCAGACTGACGAAACAATACCGCATTTTCAAGATTTAACCCCAACGCAATCAACAATGCGGCGATTTCATACGTATGTTTCCGTATTTCAGATGCGTCATGGATTGTATTTAACGCATGCAGATCTGCAATAAACATAAACGTCTTGTGCGTCTTGGACTGTTCAATCAGTGGCTTTAGCGCGCCAATATAGTTGCCCAGGTGTGGCATACCTGTGGGCTTGATACCCGTTAAAACAATTTTATCTGTGTTTGACATAATATATACCTTTGCTTGTATCTGATTTTAATGAATTTTTGGAAAAATTAAAAGCCCTAATTTATAACGCCCCGGTGCCAGTGCGCAAAAACATGTCAGGCGGCAACGCGCCAACAATTAATGCAGAAAAAATTCAAGTACTGATTCAACATATTGTATATTGTAGTATGTATCAGTTAAGATTTCAATATCAAGATAATTTTTATTTGTTTTTATCGTATGTTGTGCAATATTTGTGCCGTCACAAGAGGGGGACCGAAATATCATAAAATTGTATTTATTGCAATTACAAGTCCCCAATATGCTAGCGTTGAGTTTGTAGACGATTAATATGTGCAGCCAGACGCGAATTGTACAGACCACAACGTGGCATTAATATATAATCTGGATCAATCCCTGCGTTTAGAAAATCAATCGGATCGCATGTATTTGTACGACGCACCGTCGCATCATCTGGCATGTTTGCCCGTGCGCGCGCGGTTTCCAAATTCTGTTCCGGCGATAAAAAGTACGCCACACGAAAATTATAATGACGCGCAAGATTATTTTTCTGGAACCAGTCAAACAACTGTCTGGAATAACGCGGCTCAATCACATCATAAATCAGATTTTCACCCAAGTGCGCCATAATTTCAGATTCCGGGATGCCGTAGAGCCATTTAGGGGCGCCAGGTGTCCAGATTTTTTCATTTACCCATAAACGTGTGGCCAGTCGCGCGGTATCAAAATAATTTTCATCACAAAAAAAATACGGACACCCTTCGGATTCACCATCACGCATAGGACGCGTGGTCGCAGAGCGCAGATTATAAAACAGA
>JAZROU010000082.1:0-7286 GCA_045648865.1 Candidatus Enterousia sp. | reverse complement strand
TCGTTGTAAATAAAATGCCACAAAAATATTGACAACATTTGGTTTTGTGCTATATATGCTATATAACATAAAAGAGGCAACGATGTTTTACACCAATAATCGTACATCAACGTTAATAAAAAACATTTCCGTTTGTGCGTGCGTCATGTTGTTAATGGCCGCCTGTGACGAAGAAAAACGTCACGAAACGGGCGTTATCCCGCACACCGACGCCACATATCAACAGTATCGTCGTGATTTAGATTCTGCGCGTGCCAGATGCCTGGCCGAAGAACAGCAACAGTCTAAAAACGACAGTTTGCAAATTATTATGGAAAATATCATCAGGCAGAAATAAATTTATGAAAAAAACACTTGCATTTATTTCATATACGTTATAATATGCATAACGCTTTAGGGGTTGTAGCTCAGCTGGTTAGAGCGTCTGCCTGTCACGCAGAAGGTCGCGGGTTCGAGCCCCGTCAATCCCGCCAGTATTTACACCGTCAATCGACGGTGTTTTTTTTGTCTTTATACAAAACACGCGTAATGTGACACGTGTAGATATAGATTGCATAAAATTTTCTACAAAATACTTGACTTTTTGTGTAAAAAGGATAGAATTTGCATAAACTTTTCGCCAAAATGGCAAAAATAAATATAAACACAAAACACAAGAGAAAGAAAATGAGCGAATATGCAATCTTTCAAACCGGTGGCAAACAGTATCGCGTCGCACAGGGCGATATTGTAAAGGTTGAAAAACTGGACGCCGCAGGTACGGTCGAATTCGACCAGGTATTAATGGTTGGTGATAAAATTGGTACACCATTTGTTGACGGTGCCAAAGTTATCGCAGAAGTTATTGAACAGAAACGCGCTGACAAAATTTTGGTGTTCAAGAAAAAACGTCGCCAGAATTATCGCCGCACCGCCGGCCATCGTCAGTTCATTACTGTTTTGAAAATCAAAGAAATCAAGGCATAAGGGGGCAGAACTATGGCACATAAGAAAGCGGGTTCCGCATCAATGAATGGACGCGACTCGGCCGGACGCAGACTTGGTATTAAAAAGTCTGGTGGCAGTCGTGTAATCCCAGGCAACATCATCATTCGCCAGCGTGGTACATCTGTACACCCAGGGCTGAACGTTGGTATGGGTAAAGACCACACAATCTTTGCGAAAATCGCAGGTATTGTGAAATTCAAAAAAGGCAACGGCGACCGCAGAACGGTTTCAGTCGTTCCTGAAGAAGCAAAATAATCAAAAATCCCCCATCTGGGGGATTTTTGATTTGTAAAATTTTTTTTTCTTTAATTGTTAATTCCATCTGCGGTTTTGTTGTATGTGTCGCACGGTGTTGTTCGGATAAATCAAAACGCCACCACGCAGAATTTTACCTGCGCACTTTTCAGATTTTATATCAAAATACGAAACGATGTATTTTACGCTGTCGTCTGTACACAGTGCCCCAGGTTTTTCATCAGTGGCACAAATTTTTGAACATAGACAATGTTGCCGTATCGGTACAACCCCTTGTTGTGCTTGCGACGCCGGTTTGGTGTGTTTATGTCTTCGCCATTTATTTGCTTCCACGTATTAAATGCGAAATAATGATTCGAAGCGCGTGATTTGTTAAATTCCAGTTTCCCATCATCGCCCACAAATGCCACCAGTTCATTGTTATACGTTGCATAGAATACTGGACGTGGCGCAACGCAAACAATTGTCATGCCAACTGTGCACAACATTGCGACTATGATGTAATTTATCCCGTATCGAATCGGTTTGATTGATATCAGTAATATCAGCGCAACTATGAAACATAATGCCGCCGTATTCGGTATGTGTGGCACAGCAATCGTTGCAAACGGCAGGCTTGAAATATATTGCGCAATCCCCAGTGTAAAATCATATAACCTGTGTGCGATATCGATTGGTACGCCCACGCCCAAAATTGCACCAATTAAAACCAGTGGCATAATTGCAAATGAAAATATTGGCAATAACACCATATTCCCAACCAGTCCATAAATTGGAATTGCGCCGAAATGCATTGCGACAAATGGCGCTGTGAATATTGTTGCCACAACCGATGTTATAATGCATGCATAAATTATTTTCAGCAACCTGTTTTGTGGCATTTTTGGTTTTACATCAGAATATATCCATACCAATCCAAACACTGCTGCAAACGACAGTTGAAAACCGGCCTGCATAACATAGTGTGGGTTGATAAAGAATATGACACAGAACACCAGTGCGATATTTCGCATTGAAATTGCATTGCGTCCACATGCGAACGCCAGAAATACCAGCGTCGTCATCAGGAACGCGCGAACCGTCGCAACATCCAATCCTGATACAAACAGATACCCCAACAAAAACATCCATGCGCAACCCATTGCGGGGATTCGTGCCGGGACGCGTCGTGTAATATATGGTGTGGCGCGAAATATAAGATAGAAAATTAAAAACACCCACCCGCCGACCAATGTCATATGAAAACCGCTGATTGACCATACGTGCCCAATCCCAGTTGCGGTCCATATTGGTACGTCGTCTTTTGGAACTGCGTTTTTATATCCCAGTATTAAACTGTCGACCAAGAAAGATTGTGTTTGTTCGTGAATGTGATTGCGTAAATTATTTGCACTGGTCGCGTCATTGGATTCTATAATCTGCAAATCATTTATATACCCTGTGGCGGTCAGTCCATTAAAGTACGCCCATCGTGAAAAATCGAACGATTCTGGTGCATATTTTGCGACCGGTTTAAACAGTCCAATATTTGCCAGAACCGTATCGCCAATTTGGGGCAGGGCAACATTGTTATCTGTTGATACGCGAATAATCGCAGTGCCATCACCTGCGCCGATATCATTTGCGTTTACCGCCAGGTATATTCGTGATTTTTCATCTGTGTAATCCAGATTTTTGACTGTTCCAACAACATCCAGATTATGTTTATTGTGCTTCAGTTTTGGGGTATCTATAAAATTGGTGAATGCGCATGCATAACAAAAACCAACAATAAAAATCAAAGCGCCACGTACAGCATTTGGTATGCGCTTTGCAAAAAGTATTATTGCACTGATTGTCATTAAAACATATGCCAACACCAGGCTTGGTTCATATGGCGATGAAAAATACAAAGCAGCGCCACCAGCCAGCAAAAATGGCACGAATAAAAATAAGTTTGGATAACGCATAACCATATTTGCAGTATAAGAATTTATTCAATTGCGCCGCAATGAAAAATTTCGTATGATAAAATTCCATAAGGGGGGCACTTATGGCAACGAAATATATATTTATTACCGGTGGGGTTGTATCAAGTTTAGGCAAGGGCGTCGCAGCAGCAGGTTGTGGCGCCCTTCTTCAATCGCGGGGGTACACCGTGCATGCACGGAAATTTGACCCGTATTTAAATATCGACCCAGGAACGATGTCGCCGCTTCAGCATGGCGAAGTTTATGTCACAAATGATGGATACGAAACGGATTTAGACCTTGGGTATTATGAACGTTTTTTGGGGGTATGTCTGTCGCGCAACGATTCTGTGTCTGGCGGTCGTATATATTGGGATGTTTTGAATTCTGAACGTCGTGGCGATTACTTGGGTGCGACGGTTCAGATGATACCGCACGTTTCAAACAAGATAAAAGAATACATATCTGCGCCAACCGGCACAGATTTTGTTGTTTGCGAAATTGGTGGTACCGTTGGCGATATCGAAGGTAAAATATTTCTTGAATCCATACGTCAATTTGCAAATGATGTTGGGCGCAAAAATGTAATGTTTGTGCATTTAACATTGGCGCCATATTTGGACAAGTCTGGCGAACTCAAGACCAAGCCCACCCAGATGTCTGCGCGTGCATTACTAGAAAATGGAATCCAGGCAGATATGCTGATTGTTCGTACGCCCCGCATGCTGACCCCGTCTGAACGTGACAAGATTGGCATGTTCTGCAACATTCCTGCAAAAAATGTTATCAGCGGTATTGATGTTGATAACATATACAAGATTCCATTGGCATATGAATCCCAGCATGTATTTGATATAATCGCAGACCATTTTAATTTGCCGATTGCGCGCGGTGACATGACGCGATTTGAACGCATTGAAAATTATCTGTCTGCAGATTTGCCGACTGTGACCATCGGTGTTGTTGGAAAGTATTTTGATGTTCCCGACGCGTATAAATCGTTAAATGAATCGTTATTTCATGCAGGCATTCAAAATAACGTCCATGTCAAAATCAAGAAAATAGATGCAGAAAATTTCACGCCTGACGATTGTCGCGATACAGATGGAATCTTGGTGCCGGGCGGATTTGGTGCGCGCGGTGTTGATGGAAAAATATCCGCCGCAAAATATGCGCGCGAAAACGCGGTTCCATACATGGGCATATGTCTGGGGATGCAGGTTGCAGTAATTGAATTTGCGCGCAATGTACTGGGGGTTGAAAACGCAAATTCGTCTGAATTTTCATCTGACTGTACGCCTGTTATCGGCATAATGGCGGCATGCGATTCTGAAAACATGGGTGGCACATTGCGATTGGGGGCGTATCCATGTAATATATCGCATGACACGTTGGCGCACAAGATATATGGTGCGACCAATATGTCTGAACGCCATCGTCATCGTTATGAAATGGACATTGGTCTGGAACAAGAATTTGCGAACGCAGGCATGATAATATCGGGGCGCAGCCCAGACGGCGTGTTGCCTGAAATTATCGAATTAAAAAATCATCCGTTTTTTATTGCTGGTCAATTCCACCCTGAATTTCAATCCAGCCCATATACAGGTCACCCAATGTTTAACGCATTTATTGCCGCGGCCAAACAATCGAAATAGTATCGTCATCTGTGTAAAAAAATACCCCGAACGGGGTATTTTATTTTGCGGGTGCGACAATAATCGATTTTGTTCGTTCGTCTGGTTTTGATTTTGATTCCAGACTGCCTTTATCGCCGATTATTTCCAGTATTCGTGCGAACAATTCTGGCACAGCGTCTTTGCCACGCGCCAACACTTTCTTAGAGCCACGGGTCATGACTGCAATTTTTACCTTGTTTCCAGTGCCCAAAAATTCAAAAACTTTTTTCATTTTGATGTTCAGGTCGTTTTCTTCGATGAACGGTTTGACCCAAACTTCTTTCATTTCGATTGTTTTTTGGTTTTTGCGTGCCTCTGATGCGCGTTTTTTTTGTTCGTACTTAAACTTGCCATAATCCATAATTTTTGTAATTGGCACAGCGTTATTTGCATTAATTTCAACCAGGTCCAACCCCAAATCCATTGCCATCTGCAACGCCTGTGACGTTGGCATAATCCCCAGGTTTTGTCCGTCGTTGCTGATAACTTGGACAGATTTTGCGAATATTTTATTGTTCATTCGTGGCCCGTTTTCACGACGGTTGTCACGATTAAATGCAGGTTTAATTGTATGCTCCTTTATTAAATACGTGCAAATTATTAACTATTATTCGGCACTTTTCAAGATATTTTGCACATTTTGCAGTGCGTTCCACACGTCGCGCTTTGCGGTGGGTTTTAATATTAAATAATTCGGATGGAATATCGGTACCAGTGTTGCGCCATTGTTCAGTTCAACCGAAATCCCATGTGATTTTGCCAGATTAATGTTGCCCAGTTCTGTCGCCGGCAATGTCCCCAGTGTTAAAATTACGCGTGGTTTTAATAATTCTATTGCGCGATCAATGAATGGTCGTGTCATATCCAGTTCTGGGCGTGTCGGTGTTCGTCCGCCTGGTGTTCGCCAAAATACCATTGGGACAATGGATACTGTTTCACGGCTTTGCCCGATTGCGTTCAGCATTTTGTCCATTAATTCCCCTGTGGGGCCTGACAGAATGTGGCCTGTTGCGTCGTCGTCGGAACCAGGAATGTCTGTCACAATCATCAATTTACCACTGCCTATGTGTGGTAACACGGTATTGGTTGCGGTCGCACGCAGTGGATGATTGAATTCGCCAATCATTCGATTCAGTGTTGCCATGTCATTTGGCCGCGCCGCCATCGCGCGTACAGTATCGATAGACATTGTTTGCACAGGTGCAATTGGCGGTACAACGGTCGCCCGTCCAATTTCTGCGACTACTGCGGATGGTGTTGGTTGTTGTGCGACGGCTGTATTAGTCGCGGTCTTAGGCTGGGTGTGTGGCGCCACTATTGGTGTATCTGTGATTTCCCATCGAACGCCCGCCAGATCCAGATAACGCAAATCATTATAAGACATTTTTTTGTTTTTCCTTGATAATTGCCATATTTTATAGTAGAATAACCCACGAGCAACAGAAACTCAAGGGAGTAATTTCATGAAATTAAAAAACTTTGCTTTGTTGGCGGGCGTTGCAGGCTTATTGGCGGCTTGCGGCGGTTCATCAATCGTTGAACCTGCTGATTTGAACGATCAGCGCGTATTCTTCGGTTTTAATTCCTCAGAAATTTCCGAAGATGCTAAAAACAACCTGTTGGGTCAGGCTTTGTACATGAAAAATCACGAAGACGTAAAAATCCAGATTGCTGGTAACTGCGACGAACGTGGTTCAACAGAATACAACTTGGCTTTGGGTGCACGTCGTGCAAACGCTGCTAAAAATGTTTTGGTAAATGACGGTATTGATGCGAAACGCATTTCGACCATTTCTTATGGCAAAGAACGTCCATTGGTTCAGGGTTCCGGCGAAGAAGTCTGGAAGTGGAACCGTAATGCCACAACAACAGTTAAATAATTGTTGTATTTCAAAACAAAACCGCCAATCGGCGGTTTTTTTATTTGAATTATCTTACAATTCTGCGCTGAACCTCGGTTCTGATTGGTTTGTACACAGTCACAGGCTGATAAACCTGATAATGGTCGATAACCTCTGTATGCGTTTTTACGCGCACAGGTTGTGACGTCGTCGTCCGAATTTCACATGGCTTAACATTGCGGCTGGAATAGCTGCGTTTGTTGCATCCGCATGGAATATCTGCGCTGATGCGTTCCCATGTTGTGATGGTTTCTGTTTCTGTATATGTGTATCCTGCTGTTGCAGCGCTGCATACAAATAAAGCGCCAAGCAAAACGAACAAACATTTTTTCATAGCAATACCTTTTGCTTTGTTAAAACATCTCTCTGCCCTGCTTATTTTTTTACTATACCAGTCTATTATTGGATTTCCACAAAAAACGCGGGAAAAGAAAAACCGTCAGTGTCTGACGGTTGTGTGTTTATACCCAGGGGCATAATTTTTTTTATGGGCATTGTTCCAGCTGCTTTAACAC
>JAZROU010000081.1:0-3846 GCA_045648865.1 Candidatus Enterousia sp. | reverse complement strand
CAAACATTGGCAATTGTTACAGCTGAAAAATTTCAAAACGCAGAACAAATGTGGTTCTGGTTTCTGTATTCGCGCAGTTTACGAAATAATAATTTTTTACGCATGAATTCTAAACCAACACCCCGGCCATGTGAAGTGCTGGATGTGGAAACGCTGATTACAAAATTATATCTGTCTGGTAAACTGACCGACGAACAATTGCAGGTCATAAAAAAATTTGGAGACAAACGGCGGGCCCCACACCAACATATATGGAATGAAAATCGTGCCGCAGACCAATGGATTCGCGCAATGAGTGTTTTGGAAAATGCTGCAAAACTGCGTGGATGGATTGAATAAATCCCCCCCGCGCATCAAAACGATTGCGTGGGGAATTTTACGTTATAGGGAACATAAAAATATGATAATTATTGCTTTTTCAAATAAGACTTCTAAATTTTTGCCAAGGATTTTTTGCAGAAAATTTAAGCATGTTGCACCAATTATAATGAACGATAACAAAATTACATTGTATCAATTCATTCGCAAGGGTAATATTACGCAAATACAATTGAAAATGCGAGATCTGAAAATACTGATGAAGCATGGCTGGAAATTTATTTATCTGAATAGTAACGCACGTCGTAATTTTAATGCATCTAAATCTATTACATGTGTTCAATTTACAAAAAATATAATAGGGATGCGCAATTTGTTTGTGCAGACACCATATCAAATGTATAAAACATTGAAAAAGATCCCCTGAAAAACAGGGGATTATTTTATTCTGGATTTTACGGAACACAACAGACGATTTCGCGCCATATCTAAATCTTTCGGCGTTTTAATTTCAGGCAATTTGTGTTCCAAAATCAGTTCATTTCTGCGCAGGTGTTCTGTGTCAATAATGTTATAAATTTGTTTGGCCGGCTTAAACAGGTGTGTGTTGGCACATGAATACGATTCTGTATCACAATATTCCAGGTCACGGTATGAATACGGAAAACAACCAAAATCAGTTGCCATTGTTGCACACTGAATAATTGGGACGCTTATCTTTTCCGACTTTGATGATACCATGCGCATGATGTCAAATGATCGCATATCATATCTGTTTTCCGATATGCATATTTCATAACGTTCAAAAACATCGTCTTGGAATTTCCATTTACCAAATCCCAAGGCACGCAAAAATCCATTTCTGTATACATAGACACCCGTACGTGAAATATATAATTCATAATTATCAAATAATACGTTGTATGCCCTGTGTTTGCCAGGATGTGTCTGAATATCTGTGCCCGATAAATCACAGCGGGACAACAAGTATGATAAATCACATAAAAAATCACGGTCTGATATTTGTGATGATGTTAAATTCGCTTTCATAGTTTGCATTATAAAAAACCTTTGTTTCGATAGATTCTAGAACACATATTTTCTATGTCAATCGTTTTCATAAGATTCCTGTGGAACTATATTGCAAATTTATGTTAGGATTTTCGTTATGACACGAAGACTAAAAACAGCGGCGGCGATCGTGCTGGGGATGCATGATGCGTTGGTTTCCCTGACGGGGATGATTGGGGGATTGACATTCGCGTTGGCGGATCGGCGCATGATTATTTTATCGGCAATTATCGCGTCTGTGGCGGCGGGGCTGTCGATGGGGGCATCGTGCTATCTGGCGGAAAAGACAAATGAAAATCCGCATGCATTGCGCGCAGGTGCGATGACAGGGTCTGCATATCTGGGGACATGCGCCTTTTTGATTTTACCATTTTTGGTTATTCCAAATACATATACAGCATTAATTATGTCGTTTATAATGGCTGTGGTTGTTATATTCGGCTGTAATTGGTGCATTGGACATGTGTGCGGACGACGCTGGTGGATACACGCGGTGGAAATGCTGATCATATGTGCAGGTGTGTCGATTGTGTCATTCATAATTGGCGAAGTTGCAAAATATTTCTTGGGCGTTGTGATATAAAAAACACGCCACACAGATAACAACAATGTGGCGCGTCAATTTCTCCTTTCTGGACTCTGGTCCGAGTTAACTTTAACAAAGTATGCGCATTTAATGCAATCGAAATTTTTTGTTTATCGCCCTTTATTTACAGATATATTCGCCCGCTGTTTATTTGCGCGATATGCGGTATCAATTATCGATTCAAATTTTTTCAGGCGCCCGGCAAATTCATTCATCCTGTCAACGGAAAATGATGCAGGGCGACCATATCGCATCGCCAAAAACATATAGTTTATAACCGCAGGATTCTTGGTGCGTGCTGTGGAAACCAACTGGGAAAAAGTGTTGACATCGTCTGTCTTGATACAGTATGCCAAACGCTGGACAATATTCTGTTCGATGCGGGTTAAAGACTTGATATCGTCAACCTTGCCGTCGCGTCGGGTCAATGATGGCGTGTCTATCAGTTTTCCATCCATAAAATTATTCGGGTGCGCATCGGTTACGGTAAGTCCGCGCGTCAGGTACATGTAATACATTTTTTCCATGGCTGATTCAAAACCATATTCACGATCGCGCGAAATATAGTCCGACAGAACCCAGGAATATTTTCGCCCGTCATATTCAAATACCGCACCAATATGTGTTTTGTTTACCAGGCCACGCGCGCGTTTCTGTAACGACATAACGGACAGTTCGCCATGCGATGAATTGCGATTTATCTTGAACGCGTATACTTGGTCGCCAATTTGCATTTTATAGACACTGCCGACCGAGCCAGATGCCACATATTCCAATTTAACGTCGTGTCCAAACAGTTTGCCCGGCGCGGTCAGTTGAATATCATTCTTGGCCGTACCGGATGCCAGTTGCCGATGAAAATCAGTGGCCAGCGTTGTCATAAATGCGTTAAATTCATTGGTCGCTGCGGCGATGTCGCGCCCTGCCACCATTTGGCGCAATGCATCCGGCAATGCACCCATAGATTTGTGTTTGGTTCGATTAAATTTCTTCATAGTATAATTATAACATATTCTCACCTAAAACAAAATCACCAGTTGGGGCTGTGGGTTTATTTATGTTGTTTCAGCTTGTTTTCAACCCATTTGACAATTCCGCGCTGACGGCCACCGCCCCAACTGGACCAGCCATCGGTGTCAACAATACAACCATCACATAATTCTGCAACATCTGTAAAGGTATGACCACGCCCTCCGCCACTGTGTGAAACAAATGGAATAACAGTCTTGCCCGATAAATCATATTTATTCAAAAAACTTTTTACGGGTTGTGATAAATGGTTTGCCCAAACGGGTGAACCAAGAAATATAATATCATACTCTGTAAAGTTTGGGACAGGCTCACTAAGTGCGGGTAAAATATTTTGTTCCACCTGCATTGTCAATAATTCTTTGCGAATCTTGTCGTCTGCCGGGTATGGTTCTGCAACCATTATACGATAGATATCGCCACCAGACGCATCAACAATCGCACGTGCAACATCACCGGTATTGCCATCCTGCATAGAAAAGTAAGCGACCAAGACACGTGGTTCTGGATTATTGTTTGTTGACATTGCATTTGCAGTGATACTAAGCAACACGACTGGCATAAAAATATAAGACTTTGGTGACATAGGTATTCTCTCATCCTCTGGTATGTGTATGATGACACAGTTATACTGCATATACCACAGGAACGATTGCCAAAAAAAACCGCCCAATGGGCGGTGGAATTCGGTTTTTATATCGGAAACTGGATTTATTCTGGCGACGACCTACTCTTCCGTGGCTTAAGCCAAAGTACCATCGGCGATACGGGGTTTCCCTGTCTGGTTCGGGATGGAACAGAGGGTGGCTCCCGCTCAATAATCACCAGAATAAATCCAGCGA
>JAZROU010000080.1:0-25544 GCA_045648865.1 Candidatus Enterousia sp. | reverse complement strand
AGAAAAAAATTCAATACAAAGGGCGAAAATTCCTTTCGCCCTATACACACGTTATTTCATCGTATTTTTTATTAATGCATCTGGCGACAGTTCTATATCAGAAACTTTTTTATAATCCTGACCAATCTGGGGCACCAATGTACCATTTACCCAAACATCAACCCCCCCAGCATTACCAAATGTTGCCTTGTACACACCTTTAACCGGCACATAATAAACATCCCCTGGCATTAAAACCCGACTGAGTTCTGTACGCCCACGCGCATCTTTAATTTCTACCCAGGTACCAGCTTCGCCTGTCTTTTTATTGGCCTGCAAAATAATCTTTGCCACTGCGCGATTATCAGTACCAAAACGTTCACGAACCGGATAGTTATATTCCGGTTCTTTCACCATATCTTCCACTGACACAACGACCTGTTCTGGGGTCTGCCCTTCATCAACATCCGCAGGTTTTAACATCACAACCGCAAAAACAACCAATGCGATTGCAACCAATCCACCGGCGAACCAAATCCAATTCTGATATACAAACTGATACGCCTTGCCAAATGCAACCTTGGACCAACTTTCTTCCTTAATACTTGGCATTGCACACGCAGTCGCATCGTCATCATCGTCCTTCGCACAATCTGACGACAATCCCATTTCTTTTTTTATTTTCGCAACAATTTCATCTGGATCCAACCCCAATTCCATTGCATAGTTACGCGCAAAACCCAAAATATAAACAGGTTCTGGAATTGCCTTGTAATCGCCATTTTCCAGCGCTTCTAAAAACTCTTCACGAATACACAGTTGTTTTGAAATCGTTGGGATTTCGCGCTTTCTACGTCCCGTTGTACGGGCATTTCGCAACATTTCGCCGGCTGTCATTTCCACAGGCACTTCAACATTCAAATCTGCATTTTCAATATTTTCCGTCATTTTTATGAATCCTCTAAAAAATTATTTGCCCCTAAATCATACCCCAAAATTCACGAATTGCAACCTTTAAGGAATCTGCACTATCCATTCTATTAACATTTATTCTAAACTCTGATGAATTTGGCATTCCCGCACTGTACCACGCTGCATGCTTTCTAAACATCGGAACCGCTGTTTTTTCACCATAATATTCTATGGCATATTCTAAATGCCGCAATACAACTTCCGCAACATTTTCTGTACTCTTAATTCCGCAAATCTCCGCCAACACCCATGGCCGCCCCAGGATTCCACGTCCTATCATGGCGCCGGCATACCCCAAATCTTCTAACCCCGCGACATCCGCCGCACACTTTATATCCCCATTTGCGATAATCGGTATCGGCATATCAGACACATCCGGATGCACAGCATTCCCCAGATACAACTGCGCCCGCGTCCGCCCATGCAGGGCCGCAAACCGCACCCCACAATCTGCAGCGATTCGGATTAAATTTTTCCAATCCTTATTCTCTTCATCCCATCCCAATCGGGTTTTAATTGACACCGGTATATCAACAGCCCCAACAACCGCCCGCATAATTTTTCCAGCCAACATATGATCACGCATTAAATGCGCCCCGGCGCCGGCACGCGTCGCAACCTTGGGCACAGGGCAGCCCATATTAATATCAATCCACTTTGCCCCTGCATCCTGCAAAATACGCGCTGCATCCGCCATTAACTTTACATCCGCGCCAAAAATTTGCGCACCAACATTACCTTCGTCCGCATAATTATCAAAGTTCCGCAAACAATTTTTATGCGCACCAACCAGCGAATGACACGATATCATTTCTGTCACCATCGGCGCATTTGGCGAAAATTCACGAACAATGCGCCGAAACGGCCGATCCGAAATCCCAGCCAATGGCGCAGCAAAAATTTGATTATCTTTAAACATTTGTGATATAATGCCATTTATGAAGGAAAAAATCAAAAATTTATTCATTTTTTTATCACGCGCTTGGTCTGGTGGCATTCGGGGCAAACTGGGGATTATCCTAGCATTATTTGCATGTTTTATGTTCATCGGCATGTTTTGGGGCGATGTAAACATCCAACGTTTTGGTCTAAACATATGGAAATTAAATAACGAACGTGAACTGTTGGTTTCTGAACAGGCCACATTAAACGAACTTTATCGTCACATAAATCTGCTACAAAATTACAGCCCAGATTACATCGAAGAACTTGGGCTAAAATATCTAAATATTGGCGACCCCAAGGCAAAGATATTAAAAATATAATCCCGGAATTACCGGGATTTTATTTTAGTTTAACATCAATATCACGCCATTTAAATATGTTGCAAAAACCAGCCACGCAATATACGGCCACACCAGATATGATGCCCCACGACTGATTGGTCTGAACGCAATCGCCATCCAAACTGCCACAGCCACCAATGCAACGATACATATCATTGCACCGCCAACCATATGTAAACCAAAGAACAAATAACTCCACAGCGCGTTCAGCCCCATTTGCACGACAAACAAAGTATACGCCAATGCCTTGTTCTGGCGTGTTTTACCGCTGCGCATAATTAAATACAGCGCGATTCCCAACAGCGTATACAAAATCAACCATGCAATACTGAACACCCACCCGTTTGGTGTCAATCCAGACTGCACCAATCCATTATACCATTCATTTGCCCCTGGCGACATCGGCGAAAAGAATCCGCCAATAATACCTGGCACAAACGAAATAACAATTGCTAAAACAAAAGTCCAAAATTTTTTCATACTTCTTCTCCTTTCAGGGTAATACTATCATAAACTTTATACAACAATAACAGGAACCATTACCCAAAATAATGCTACAAAATGATATTTTTTAATTCTTAAAAATAAACAACCTATACAGAAACCATAATCACTTATATTTAATAAAACAAAAAACAAACCGCCCTACCGGACGGTTGAATTTCTGGCACGCCCTACAGGATTGTAATTCCCATATTCGCTATCGCTCTATGGGCCCCTTTCGCCTGCGGCTCGAACCTACAGGTTCTCATCCAAGTCTGTGCAACAAAAATTAAACCGCCCTGCCGGACGGTTGAATTTCTGGCACGCCCTACAGGATTCGAACCTGTGACCTGCAGATTAGAAATCTGATGCTCTATCCAGCTGAGCTAAGGGCGCAACAACAAGTATTTTATACTAATTTTTATAAAATTCAAGCCCGAAGCAAACAAAATCAATGCACCGTCCCATTTCCACAACACAACCGCACAAACAATTAAAAACAACACCGATTCGACAATCAACAACAGCACGATGGGACATACAGTATCCAACCATCATGCATACCGACATTTTTATTCTTTCATCAATCCCAAATTTTCCGGCATCAAATTCCCCACAGCCGCCAGAACCGCGAAATACGCAGCAATTCTAGCATGCTTTGCACGTACATTTGCCACACGCGAATTCAGCAGTTCCTGTTCAGCATTTAATACATCCAAAACCGTACGACGCCCATATTTTTGTTCATCACGAATCCCATTTAATGCATTTTCATTCGCATTAATACTGGCCTGTGTTGCATTGATTGCGTATTCTTGCGATTGATAAATATTCCACGCTGCCCGCAAATTTTCCAACACCACACGACGCGCATTTACAATTTGCTTATGAATACCGGCAACATTTGCGCGAACTTTTTCTGCATTGGCAAACGCGTTTCCCCGATCATATAACGGCACACGCAAATAGACCCCAACACGACTGTCTGTAATATCATCCAAGAATGGCACATTATCCATCTGTTGAACCGAACCACGCACATCAATTGACGGCAGAATCGATTTATACGCAATTTTTATATTTTCTTTTGCTGCAATTTCTTGGGCATCCAGCGCACGCAACGCTGGATGATTTCGCAATGCATCTTCTTCTGCACTGTGAATCGATTCAGGAAACAAATGCCTGACCCGCGTCACATCAATTTCAGAAAATTTTATAGGCACCCTGCCATAGATACGTCGAAATACCTCTATTGCATTTTCATATTTCGCCGTTGCATCAATCACTGCATATTTTGCCCCCTCCAGGCGCGCCAACGCCTGTGACACGTCTGTTTTGGTCAATTTTCCGACATCGGCACCATCTTTTACAAACTGATAATATTCCACCAGTACACGTTCATTATTTTGATTCAATTCCATAACGGCACGCGCATTTAAAACCTCGACATAGGCATTTATTGCATCAATCAGCACATCTTGTTCAATCGCGTTCAGATTTGCCAAAACCGCATCATATTGAACGCGTGCACTGCGCACACTTGCGAACATTGCGCCCCCTTGGAATACATTTTGTTGAAACTCTATTCCATATTGCATGGGCGCATATTCAAAATCATACCCCAAGACAGACGTTTGTGCCACCCCTACATTTCCCGTCAACCCCAAATATGGCTGCATTTCCGTCCTGGACGCATCAATATTGGCCTGTGCGGCGTCTAAATCTGTCCGTCCCTGCCCAATTATTGGGTTACTGTCATACACGAACTGCAATTCATCGTACATATCTGCCACGGCACTATTTATCCACAACATCCCCCCAAACAAACAAACCGCTATTCTTTTCATTTATACCTCCGACCTATAAAGTTGTTTTAAAACGTCGCAACGCCACCACCCAAATCAGTCCCCCGACCGCCATCATTGCGCCTGCATGTCGCGCAAAATAAACCCAATCTGGCCCCTTTAACATTATATTACGCACCAAATACGCATAATGACTTAATGGATTTATATAACTTATCCAGCGCAAAACAATCGGCATGTTTTCCGTTGATATAATCGCCCCAGACAACATCAGCGCCAAGAACGCCACAATAATCAACCCCAACATCGCCTGTTGCTGTGTATGCGTATATGTTGCCAACCAAACACCAATCCCGCACGCCGGCACACAGAACGCCAAAAAAGACAATAAAAACATAATTTGCGACCCAACGAACGGCACCCGAAAAACAATCATCCCCACAATTACAATAGACAACATAACCAAAGCCGAAACTATAACATATGGCCCAACCTTGCCGGCAACGATATAATATTTTGATATCGGCGCCGAAATCAATGTTTCCATTGTCCCGGTCTCCTTTTCTTTTGTAATCGATACTGCAATCAAGATCAGCAACGCCAAAAACACCAATATCGCAACCATAGACGGCACCATAAAAAACTTTGTATCCAGTTGCGGATTAAACAAAACCCGAACGTTAAAATTTATTGGTGCATCAATTGCGCTGTGCGTCACATCCATCAACGTTTGCGTAATAATGGCGCGCAGGTATGCCTCTATACTGTGCGCCTTTAGTATATTCATAGAATCGATAAGTATTTGGATTTCTGAATTTCCACGCACAAAACTGCGTGTCAGCCCATCTTCTGGCACAACAATTGCAACATCTGCCACCCCACTTTGAACTGCATTAATCGGATCCAGGTTTGCATTTACCCCCGCATCAACAAAAAAACCAGAACCAATCGCACGGTTATAGACCTGTTCTGCGATTGTATCGTTTGGCCTGCTTTTCATAACCAGTCGCAAATTATCTGCCTGGAACGTAATCGCCCCAGACAACAGCACCATTTGAACCACTGGCATAATCAATATTGCCACCATCAAAATCGGGTCACGCAATAACGCGACCATTTCTTTTTTAAAAAATCCGTATAACACCCCCCACTTCATTCCAAAGACCTTTTAAACCCAAACACGCAAAACATCAATATTATTACCGCCTGCAGCCCCAGCACCGCATACAACCACCAAATATCACCAAACGAACTGCCCTTTAGAAATTGATCGCGTGTTATATCCATATAAAACCGTGCAGGAAACACGGACGACACATATTGATATCCGCGCCCCATGTATTCAATTGGAAAAACAAATCCCGATAAAATCACTGTTGGCAACAATCCTATTATTGCGGCATACTGTATGGCAACCTCCTGTTTTTTTGTCGACACCGATATCATCAATCCGATTGCCAAATATCCCAAGATAAATAACCAAGTCCCCAATATCAATTGCCAATAAGATCCAACAAACGGCACCCCAAAAACAATTCGTCCAACAATAAATACCAACACAAATCCTGCAAAACTAAGTATCGCATACGGCGCAACCTTGCCCACAATAATATCCAATCTGGACGCCGGCGTAGACAATAACATCTCCATCGATCCGCGTTCCCATTCCCTGCATATTGTCAGCGTCGTCAGCATAATCGCCACCAGCGCAATTATAACCGCACTTAATCCCGGCACTGCAAACCACCGCGAATTTAATTCTGGATTAAACAAATATCGTACCATATACCGCGGATTTTGTTGCACCATGTTTATTGGCATGTCCATAATTTTTAAATACGCATTTTGATTTACTGTATTCAGATAATTTGATACTGATGACATAGTTGAACTTTCTGTTCCATCAACCATTACTTGGACCGCCGCCCCATTACCAGACAAAACCCCACGTTCAAAATCAGGCGGTACAATCAACGCAACACGCGCACGTCCCGCAACAATATCATCATACGCATCATCTGGATTTTCTATATCATACGGTTTGAAATAGTTTGAACTGCCGAACGCCTCTATCAATTTTCGCGATGCCATTGTCTTATCATTATCAACATATACTGTATCAATTGATTTGATATTAAATTCAATCGAACTGCCCAAAATCAAAACAATCGCCAACGGCAACATCAGCGCCATCATCAGCGTAAACGGGTCACGCAAGATATGCTTGAATTCTTTGGATAAAATCGCACGCATTCTGCGCCACGAAAACACAGTCATCTGTTTTGTCCTTCGACCAATTTTATGAACGCATCTTCCAACGACGGTGAAATCTGGGTTATTTCCCAATCACGCTGCAATTTCCGCAAATGCATTGCCTCTGACACGCCGTCTCGAAATTTCAAATGAAAATTTGCCCCATACGGTTGCCAAATATCAACAACCCCTGGGATTGGCATCAGGGGCTTTCTATTTCTGGCCCGCAAACTATAAAATGTCCCACCAAACGTATTTCTTTTCAGATTTTTCGGGGCATCCACTGCAATCAGTTTCCCCGCCCGCATTAATGCGACACGTTCGCAATTTTCCGCCTCGTCCATATAATGTGTTGTCACAAATATTGTTTTCCCCCCACGCGCCAGTTCTTGTATCAACGTCCAAAACCGCATACGTGCATACGGCGCGACACCTGCGGTTGGCTCGTCCAAAAACACAACGGCCGGGTCATGCAACAAAGACACACACAACGCAACCTCCTGCTTAATCCCACCGGGCAGATCTTTGACAATTGTCCGCATATTGCGATTAAATCCAACAAACTTTAACAACGTATCCCTATGTGCCTGATAGACATCGCGCCCCATCCCGCGCAGCGCCGCTGCAAATTCAAAATTTTCTTTAACTGACAAATCATCATACAACGTAAATCTTTGCGACATATATCCAACGCGCTGTTTTACACTATTAACCGTGTTTGCATTAAATTCTATGCCGTCTATTATCACCCTGCCCTGCGTTGCCGGCAATAACCCGCACAGCACCCGTATAACTGTTGTCTTGCCTGCACCATTTGCCCCCAAGAACCCAAATATTTCACCACGCGCAACATCAAATGACACATCATGCACCGCATAGAAATCTCCAAATTGCACAGACATATTTTTAACAGAAACCATTGCTTGTTTCATTTTCTTCCCCCACGCACAACAAACAATTCATCGAAATTACGACTTTTATACTTTTTCAACAGTTCATCGGGCGCCCCAACTGCCAGAACATGCCCCTGTTCCATCAAAACAACACCGCCACATCTTTCTGCTTCGTCCATATACGCAGTCGACATCAGCACCAAAATCCCACGCGCAACAGAATCATGCAACAAATCCCAAAATTCGCGTCTGCTAATTGGATCGACACCATTTGTTGGCTCGTCCAGCAACATAATCTGTGGCGACCGCAACAGCGCACAAATCAATCCCAATTTCTTGTACATTCCCCCAGACAACTGTCCAGCAGGCCTGTCTAAAAATTTATCCAGCCGCGCCAGATGCACTAACTCATCCCTCTTGCGCAAAAAATCTTTGTCATTTATTCCATACAGTTTTCTAAAGAAATCCAAATGTTCATCAACCGACAAATCCCCATACAGGCTTTGACTTTGTGGCATATATGCAACGTGTTCTTGTATTTTTCTAAACGGTATCATTCGTCCATTTTCGCGATATAAAACCGCACCCGAATTTGCCCGCATTAAATCCAGCATTATCCGAAACAGCGTCGTTTTACCCGCCCCGGCCGGCCCAATAACACCGTATAAAATACCCGTGTTAAAGCGCATTGAAACATCATCCAAAGCCACCACTTCTTTGAATCGTTTTGAAACAGCATCAACATTAATTTCAATATCACCCATCCGACATCAGCGTACTTTCAATTGTCATCCCTGATTTCAGTATCAAATCAGGATTTTCAAATTGCACCTTTACCCCATAAACTAATCGCGTACGTTCATCGCGTGTCTGGACATTCTTTGGTGTAAATTCTGCGACTTCGCTAATTTTTATAATACGTCCCGCGAATTTCATATTGCCGGCCTCTGGCAAAATACCTGTAACATTCTGCCCAATTTTTAATTTATACAGCATTGTATACGGCACATAAAAATAAGCCCATATATCATACGGATTCGACACAGATATCAATGGCGTCCCTGGTGCAACAACTTCGCCTATTTCGCGAAACTTGGTAATAACCATACCATTTATTGGCGACAAAACCTGACACCACCGCAACTTTAAATCGTTATCTTGCTTTGTCCGTGCCAACGTATCATATTCAGAATCTGCCATATGCCCACGTGCCCGCAATTGTGTCGCCCGATCAAACTCTCGATTGATTTGCACAGCAAATATTTTGTAAACATCACAAGACAATTCCATCAACGGCTGTCCCTCAGAAACACTATCCCCTTCGATAACAAAAACCCCTGAAACATCAGACGCCACACGCGCAGAAACAACCACATTGGTTGTTTCCAGCGTCCCCGCATAATAAAACGGTCGCCTGGCAACAAAATGCTTTATTACCACAGCGACAATCGCAACCGCCACCACCACAACCACAACACCGACAAAAATCTTAACTATTTTTTTATTTTTCATACAGAAATTATGCCAAATATCTGGCATAAATTCGTCGGGTATGAATTCTTAAATTATTTATCTATGATTTGATTCACTTGACGTATCAGCCCAACCAGTTCATTAAATTTTTTTATTCCGATTTGTGATTTTATTTCATTTATCATATCTGTATTTTTTTTATTGATTTTGGCACACAAATCTTTTCCACGTTTTGTCGGCATAACATATACACTGCGTCCATCTTCGGGCGACGGCACACGCACCACATACCCCTGGGCCATCAGCACAGACAAATGCGCACTAATCATCGCCTTAGACACCCCCAGACTATCCGCCAACATCACCGGCATATGTGGCCCCGGCTGATTGCACATAATATCCAACACAGCAAATTGCCCACCCCGAATCGGCATATCGCCAACCGCACGCATAAACCCCTTGCAAAAACGCACAAATTCAAAATTTACATCATTCATACCACGCACCTAATATAGTTAATACATATAAACCATTATAGTTCATACACATTAACCAATTCAACAAAAAACACAATATTTCGCAAGACAATTCTTGGTCTGGGGCGCATAAAAAAATCACAAAATGTATCACAAGCAACAAACCGGTCTTTTTTTTCATATTTTTACCTTTGTATTAAATTAACAAAAATACAAAGTGGCTGATTTTACACAGTTTTTGCTTTTGACGACACCACAGCCCAAAAATCATATTTGGTCGGTGTCAAGTGGCACACATTAAATGCAGAAAACATCAAAAAACCCAGCATTTACGCTGGGTTCAGAACTTTTAAAAAAAATCTGGTCGGGGCGAAAGGATTCGAACCTTCGACATCTTGGTCCCAAACCAAGCACTCTACCAGACTGAGCTACACCCCGAAACGAAGCTCATTATAACAGCATTTTTTATGAATGCAAATTTTTCTTTTATTTTTATATCAATTTTTCTATCATACAAGCAAATGAGAAAAAGAATATTCTATTTTTTTACATTATTCACACTATCTACGTATTCGCACGCCATGACACGTGACGCCCAATTAACGAATACAACAAACTATAATTATAACTACATGTACCCATACATGAACAATCAAATGCGCACCAATTTAAATCCGGGTGTAACGCCAACCCAAAATTCAAACTTGATCGACACGGTTGTAAAAACAACCCCACTGTCAACCGCCAGACGCGTTATACCACGCAACGCAAAGACATCAGCACGCGCCGGCACAAGCACTGCCACCGGCACACCTGTCCAAAATTCACGTCGTGTTGTAGCACGTCGCGGTAATTTGCGCGGCACCCCGAACCAAACTGTTTTAACAGCCACAGACGGGACCGAGCGCAGCCACCCATCAGCATATACAAACCGTTCTGCAACCCCACAAACCACAACACAAACGACCGAGCGCATTTCATCAACACGCTGCCTGGCTGATTATACCGAATGCATGAATGGGTATTGTCAGCGCGAAAACACAGCCTATAACCGCTGCTATTGCAGTTCAAAATTATCCCAAATCGATTCGGAATACCAGCCTGCAATCAACGAATTAATCAACCAGATTTTGTCGTTAAAATCCACGAATCGATGGACAGGCGACGAAATGAACGAATATTGGATGAACACAATCGGGAAATACAGCGGCGAAAATTCCTGGACAAATCTAGAAAACGCGCTAAACATTGACTGGGCCAGCATGGAAAGTCGCGTTCGCGGTCAAAATGCATTCAATACCGGTCACGAATATTGTGTTCAACACCTGCGTGGCTGTTATTACATGGCTGGCAATTTACGGGACGCATATAAATCTGAAATTGCACGTGATTGCAGCACATACGAACAATCGTTACAAAAAATAAAAAATGCAGCCGAAAGCATAATAGGATCATACAAATGAAAACAATAATGGGGATTGAATATGGCCGCGCTGCCACAGCAACAATAACAAACGCAGGCCCTGCCTTGGGGCCCGCAGCAACACGAAATCTGCACCCAAACAACACATGGATTTCTGTCACCCCTGACGAATTCAGTCTGGCTGAATGCCAGGCGGATCGTTTCGGCGAAAATTTTAAAATCCAGCGCAAAATATATTCTGCAACCCCACACCACAGCCACCTGATGATTGGTGGCGATCATTCTGTAAACTTTGGGCATTTTTCTGCAATTGCGGACCATTTTTCAGACCAAGACATATGCCTGGTATATATAGACGCGCACCTTGACATGCACACCCCACAATCATCCCAAGCCGAAGCGTCTGGCGCCCCCCATGGCACAAACGTTCGCGCCCTGTTGGGCGATGGGGACACACGCTGGTTGTCGCTACAGAAACGCACACCCGCACTAAAACCAGAAAACTTGTTTTATCTTGGCAGCCGTTCGTACGAGCCATCTGAAATAAAAAACGTGATTGATAAAAAAATTTATATCAAGCACGCCCACGAACTGCAAGACAGCACATCTGTCCTACAAATTACAGAAGAAATACGCAAAAAAATTGGAAACCGTAAATTTGTTGTATCATTTGACTATGATGCAATTGACCCGCGTTTTTTCAGCGACGTACTGGTCCCCGAACCCAACGGCATCAGCGTACAAATTGCAGAACAACTGGTCCGCGCTTTTTCAGATGCATACAGCTTTGAATTTGTAGAATACGCCCCAACCGGGGATACAGCAAGCGCCGACATCGTCAAAACTTTGGTGGCTTTGGCACTGACGAACTAGGCCTGACGCTGATTTATACGCGCTATAAACTGTTCCAGCTCACAATTTTCATAATATCGCGCCGACAACTTGGCTAACATCAACGCACGTTCAACATTACGCCTGTCAAAATTATTACGCGCCATACCGACAGATTTTTTTACCGCATTCTCATCCATGCTTAATACCTGCCTATATACTTTGCGCCCCAAATAAGACAGCGTTCCATAATCCGTCTTGTACGTTTCGCCCCAATCCATTCTGCGTCCTCCGCGACGATTTCGACTTTCGTTTTCTGCAGCACTGGTCGCAAAAATTTCATACTTGTTTTCACGTTCCTTAATTTTATCTTCCTTATCGCCGGCCCATTGGCTCAACAAATATTTTTCATACTTCATCGACGCCATATACATCGGAACATTGTTTCGTGGTTCCGCCTTACATGCCGCCAGGGCTGTCGCAGACTCAAACCACGGCCCATGCGAATACAACAAGAAATCCGGCAACCCCTTATGATACAATTTCAAGGCATAGTGGGCTCCAATTTCAGGGAAAGACAACTTGCACACAAATCCCAACAAACCCGACCACGGATTCACACCATAAACACTGACCCCACGCGCAAATAACGTACACTTCAAACCGAACAAATCGCCAATTTCTGGCAACTCATACACACGATCCGCATCCATTCCACGCAAATCAACAATGTTTTTTATTAAAAAGTCTTCCAGATTTTCTCGAAATTGCGCGGTCACACTTGCAATTTTTTCACGCGGCACACGATTTCGCAGTTGCGGCGGCAACGCCCCCAAATACGGCGAAACATCACAATTATACACAATATGCTTTAAAACATTTGGATCACGCGACCATTTTTTTCGCAACATCCCAGTCAGCGCCCGATGCTTAACCTTGGGCGCATTAATATCATAAATCAAAGAATCTGTATATCTCTGCATACCACATATATAATACAAATACACAAATTGTCAATACGTTTAATTATATTCTTCGCATATTTTATTATGTCGATATATATTTCGTGCCAAATCATCGCTAATTATATTCCAATCATTTTCCCGTCCATATATTGGCTGACAAAGAATTGACGCACAAACATCATTCTGCAATTGTGTATTTTTCGTACAAGACGCGACGAATATCATCGACGCCGCGATTAAGTACTTCTGCATTAACATCCTCCTGTAATTTAATTATACAGCTTTGCTTTACAGCAACATCATTTGCAACATTCGCCTTGCAGCGCTCTGTTGCGATTTTAATCCCCGCAAAGTACGCAAAAAAAATGGCGCCCAACGCCACCAAAAACAACAAAAAACACGTTTTCATTCAACAGTCCCATTTCATAGCATAAAACACATCAAAAAACCCACCAGACGGTGGGTTTTTTCTACTGATTCATAGAACCAAAGAAATCAGAATTTGTTTTTGTTAACCGCAATTTATCCAACAAGAATTCCATTGCCTCTAACGTCCCCATCGGATTAATTATACGACGCAAAACATACATCTTTGACAGTATATCTTTGCCCACCAACAAATCTTCCTTGCGTGTACCAGACTTTGTAATATCAATCGCCGGATATACACGTTTGTCAGACAGCTTGCGATCCAATATGATTTCACTGTTACCCGTTCCCTTGAATTCTTCAAAAATAACTTCATCCATCTTTGAACCCGTATCAACCAAAGCAGTCGCAATGATTGTCAACGAACCGCCACCTTCGATATTACGTGCAGCACCAAAGAAACGCTTTGGGCGTTGCAACGCATATGCATCAACACCACCGGTCAAAACCTTACCACTGGATGGCACAACTGTATTATACGCACGCCCCAAACGGGTAATAGAATCCAACAGTATTACAACATCCTGCCCCGCCTCTACCAATCGCTTGGCCTTTTCGATAACCATTTCTGCAACCTGGATATGACGCGCAGCAGGTTCATCAAACGTTGACGAAATAACTTCGCCCTTAACACTGCGTTGCATATCGGTCACTTCTTCGGGACGTTCATCAATCAACAAAACAATTAATTTTACATCTGGATAATTCGTTGCGATACTATGCGCAATATTTTGCAACATAATCGTCTTACCTGTGCGTGGTGGCGCAACAATCAGCGAACGCTGCCCCTTACCTGTTGGCGAAATCAGGTCAATCACACGCGCGGACAAATTACGTCCCTTGTCTTTGTCATTTACCACTTCCATTTTCAGCTGTTCATCCGGATACAGCGGCGTCATATCATCAAACGAGACACGATGTTTCAGTTTTTCTGGATTGTCCCCATTTACACGTTCAATCGTTTCCAACGCGAAATACCGTTCTGTTTCCGCCGCCGGGGCCTGAATCTGCCCTTCGACATAGTCACCTGTTTTCAATCCATATTTTTTTATCAGTTGTGGCGACACATACAAATCGTCTGGCCCCGCCAAATAGTTTGATTCTGGCGCGCGCAAGAATCCAAAACCATCCTGCATACGTTCCAAAACCCCATCACCAATCAATGTAACCTTTTTATCCGCCGCATAGACACGCATAACCGCGAAACGCAGTTGCTGTACATTCAGCTGCGCTGGATTTTCAATCCCCATATCTTCTGCCATTTTCAGCAGTTGCTGTGGCGTTTTCGCCTTTAACTCATTAATATGCATAAATAATCCTTTTGTGGAAGTTTGGGCAACGGAACCGTCCCCTTTTATAACCCACATTATACAACAAATTGACAAAAATGTCAAGTTTTTTCCCAATAAAAACACCCGCCATCGCGGGTGTAATAATTCCACAAACATAAATTAACGTTTGCTGAACTGTGTTGAACGACGTGCCTTGCGGAAACCATAGTGCTTACGTTCAACAACACGACTGTCACGTGTCAAGAAGCCCGCAGACTTCAACGCTGCACGTAATTCTGGTTCAACTTTTTCCAACGCTTTGGAAATACCATGTTTTACCGCACCAGCCTGACCTGACAAACCACCGCCTTCGACCATCGCAACGATGTCATACGCTGTTTCGCGTTTTGTCACGCCAAATGGCTGCGCAATAATCATCTGCAATACTGCACGACGAAAATATTCAGCCGCAGGTTTACCATTAACGATAATGTTACCCTTACCTGGCATCAAATATACACGTGCAACAGAATCTTTACGTTTACCTGTTGCATATGTCGCATCATTCAATTTTGGTGCAACAACTGGTGCCTTTTTAG
The DNA here is from genome assembly GCA_045648865.1 of Candidatus Enterousia sp. Classification (GTDB taxonomy): domain Bacteria; phylum Pseudomonadota; class Alphaproteobacteria; order Rs-D84; family Rs-D84; genus Enterousia. Next base: position 10,406 of record JAZROU010000080.1, on the reverse strand, counting down.
CAGCAGTTTTTTTAACAGTCGCAGTTTTCTTAACTGTCTTTGTCGCTGTTTTCTTTGCTTCTGCCATTATTCGCCCCTTTTGTTTTTACGGTTCAAGCCTGCGAAATCAATAACAACTGGTTTCTGCGCTTCGTGTTTATGTTCTGCACCTGCATAAACGTGCAGTTTTGTCAAACGTTGATTTGCCAGTGCAACCGCAGTACGACGGCCCATCATACGTTTCACAGCATTGAAAACCAATTTTTCTGGTTTTTCGCTGCGCATCTGCCCCAGTGTGCGTGATTTCAAAGAACCTGTCCACAAAGAATGCCAAAAGAAACGATCCTTATCAGCCTTGTGTCCAGACAATGCAACCTTGTCTGCATTGATAATAATAACATGATCACCACAATCCATGTTTGGCGTCCATGTTGGCTTATGCTTGCCACGCAGGATATTTGCAGTATATGCTGCCAAACGTCCCAACGTACAATCTGTTGCGTCAATCAGATACCATTTGGCCTCTAATTCGCATTTTTTTAACGATTTTGTCGCTGCCATTTTTATTTTACCCTTGGTTTTACAAATTAAAACGACGCAATTATGTCTAAAATCCCCAGAAAAGTCAAGAAAAATCCATACGGTATCATCATACCACAATATTTGTACACATATCCACCGCGCACACAATGATTTTATCTAATCAAAAATCCCCCACGGGGGGGGATTTTTAGAATCTGTATGAACCAGACACCTTGATATTATGTAACTGGATTTGATTATTATATTGATACCTGTAATCAATCCCCAGCTGAACACCGTGTGCGGACAACAATTCAACACCGCCCCCAATATTCGCCCACAGCGGATCAATATCAATATCATACTTTGTAAAATTATCTGCGACTGCAAATCTGTACTTTGCGAAATCCGGCGCCCCCAGCACGTCATATTCAACACCTATCGATGCATATGGACGAATCTGGAACCACGCAGACGGATAAATCCGCTTTTGCGCAATCAAAGAATACCCCGGGGTCAAAATGAAATAGCCATCAGATTCCAATCTCATATAATCGTCACCCGCCGCCTTTTCTTTGACATTAAATCCAAAATTATATCCAACACGCGCGTAAACATTTCCGACAACATACTGGTTTAACAAATCGTGCATCAACCCCCATTCTGATATCAGACTGAACGCCGTCCCGTCACCATCGATTTTGGCAACAAAATTTTGATTTCGATCAACATCAAACACATGCAAATCCAAAAATGCATTACCATACAGACGCGCCTTATCACCCAAAATCTTCATCAAATATCCACCCAACCCGATATTGGTATCGGCAACGTCTATCTTAACATCACCATGTTCTGCATGCCCTGTATAGCTTAAATCCATCGCATCATGCGCTTTGGACGTCGTACGCGACACATGCCCCGTCAACCCCAGAACCAGCGTATTAGATTCTTGCCAATCAAATCCACCCGACACCGCAAAGCGATTTCCATCTGTATGCTTACCATCATCTATATTCTGATAGAACATACCATAATCAAAATCCAACCATGCTTTATTTAAATTACGATTTCTGTTCCATATAAATTCATCAAACATACGATCTTCGAATGAACGGAAAGTGGTATGTTCATTCAACGACACGACACCTGCAATCTGTTCGATTTCACGAACCTGGAACAAACGACTAAATCTTGCCAGTGCACCGCCATCACGGTTCAACACATAATCTTCCATTCGATTATACAGTTCGTTCGCAGTTGTCGACAAATTTGTTCCATCGAACACCAACGGGATAACTTCGATTGGCGTACGATTATAGAACTGCTTGTTAATCAACTGACCCGCAATCATATCATCTAACGCGCCGGCGGACACATATTCACCTGTGGTGTAATCTGGTTCACGCGCAACAATCGGCTGGATTTTAAAGACTTCGACCGGCCCACCAAATCGCGGATCGAACACGATATACAGACTGTCCGCAGTACCATCATCATTCACATCACGCACAGAAACATAGGCCGGCAAATCACTATCTGAACCATTATTCGCATCTAACGACGTCAGATAATCATAGCACAAACTGCCATCTGCATTACAGAAACTGACGTTCAAATTACGTATTTTTGTTGCCAAATCGGACACCCCATCTTCTGCATGCAAGAACCAAATCGCCGTACCTTGATCAATAATATCAAATATATCGATACCAATTTGTGGCTGCCCCAGCTGACCTGCGGATGACAAAGTACCCAACGTATTTAAATCCGATTCGAATTTACCACCAACCGTAATCAGCGCGCCAACGTTTTCACCCGCCGCATTTGTAATTTCCCCCAGCGTTTCATCATCTGCCAGGCTGACCGTCGCCCAATAATTAATATCTGCTGCATTTGCACCTGTGGCATACGGTAATATTGCAGCGTTTATCTGACTGCCGTCATTAAATGTATAATTCCCAGCAATTGTCATTTTTTCCAGACCAATAAAGTCAACATCACCGGAAACACTGCCACCATTTGTAACATCAACGTTCATCCAATTCGTATTTGGATTGGCCACAAAGCGTAAATCATTGGCAACAATATCACCTGCGACATCAACATCACTGGTGTTTATTACCAATTTTCCATTCTGAACAATACTGTCAACATCCACACCTGCGGTCGCAATAACATAATTATCCGATTTAATGTTTATATCATTATCTGCCAGCGTGCCGCCCCAATTCTGGTACAACTTTGCCCCTACAGAAATTGCACCATCCATAACCATTCCAGCGCCCCCCAGAACCAAATTGCCACCATTCATGGTCAACGTGGCAAAATCCAGCATTCCTGTGCCCGAATCGATACTCAACTGCCCTGAATTATTTTTAATCTCGTCCAGTTCAATTCCCTGGCCGGCGGTAATACCCAGTTCACCTGCATTTATTAAATCATTGGCCAAAACGCGTCCACCTGCCCCCATGGCAACCACAGCGCCACTGTCCACATTAATATCACCGACGATTGAAATTCTGGTTCCTATATCATACGTTGTATCTCCAGAATTCGCGATAAAATCGCCCCCAATCGTTAAATTATTGGCTGCAAAATTTGTTACATTCAGGTTCATCATACCGCCTGTCCCACCCTGTACCAAATCGGCACCAACACTGGCATTACCTGCAATTTCTACTATATCCGCAGCTATATTCGCCTGGGTTCCATCCGCACCACCAACAACTAAACTTTGCGCGGTCAACGAATCTGCATCCAAATCCATAACCCCGCCCGTTTGTGCAACCGCACCGGCAACGATATTTGTCGCCGCATTAACCGTCAAAGAACCACCTGTCGTAATATCCCCTGTGACAATTTTGCCAACATTGGTCGACAAATCTATGGTTCCAGTATTATCAATCCCTGAAACATCAATTTCTGCAGCATTTGCAACAAATTCGCCAGAATTTACAACCTGTCCGTCAATTCCAACTGCACCAACCGCCACGACATTCGTATTTCCATTATTTGCAAATACGCCATTAACACTAACAGAATCCGCCGCATCAAAGGCCAAAGTATTTCCCGCGCCAACAGACACCGCACCAACATTAATATCCGCCCCATCGCCCAACGTTTTCATCGTCAGATTCGTCGTATCTCGCACTAACAGCCCCGTTGTTGGCGCCGCTGGATCATTTGCTGCATCAAAATACAGATTGCCCGAAACATCAATATCACCTGTTTCTGCTGTAATATTCTGACCATGTGCGATTATTTTTGAATTTCCCTGCAACGCCCCAACGATTAAATCATTTGCAAACGTTTCGAAAACACCACCATTATTAAATGTCAAATCACCCGCAACACGCACATAAGACGTCGCATCTGTCCCCAGTGTCAAATACCCCTGATTTTCGACATTTGCATCACCAGATATATTTATAACAGGTGCATCAAATTGAATATTTCGCACCACATTTGCGTCTATAACATTTAAATCACCACCAATAATTATTGCATCGGCCTGCATAACAAATGGTGTTATACCACTTGCCGCAACGTTCACATTATTCGCAACCGTTGTATCTGTTCCAGACGCATTAAAATCACCTGCAATTTGCGCACTGCCACCCACCGTCAGATTACGCAAATCTGCGCCCAGATTCAATGCCCCACCCGACACCGTTAACGCATTATCAATTTCAAAATCACCAGCCAGCGCATCCAGATTCACAATCCCGCCAACAACGTTAAGCGTCCCCACAGACACCGCACCACCACCCGAATCGGAACCACGAATCGTCATCACGCCACTGTTATTGGTGGCGGTCCCATCGACGCTAACATCTTTGGCCCAGACAGTTGTATTCCCCTGCGAATTTGTTATATCACCTGTAACCTTAACAACCCCGCCAGTTGCCGTCAAAGAAGACACAGTCAAATTTGCCCCTGTCCCAGAATTAGATACAGACGCCACAGTCACACTGTTACCATTTAACGTTGTGTTACCAGAATTAGATACAGCGCCTGTTGCCGACAAGGCCCCAGATGCAATAACACTTGTATCACCCCCGCCCACGGTCACAATCTGCCCTGAAATATCTATATTACCAACAGAATTACTGGCCGCTGGCACGACAACATCATAATCACCTGTATCCAGGTCCGCAGCCTTAATTACCAGGCTGCCCCCTTGATTTCGAACATTACCCGTTTCGATATTTTGTGCCAACAACGACATACTGGCGCTTTCATTGGCAACATTATCGCTGTTTAATCCATTCAATATACTGGAAACACTTATATCTCCATCACGCACTGCCAAATTAAAGCTATTCAAATAATTGGAAAAAACATTAAACGCATTTGTCCCTAAATCCAACGTCCCCGTATCCAGACTAAACACATTGTCAACTGCCATTCCATCCAAATTCATACCATACTTCATGGATGTCGCCCCAGACACAGTTGCATACAAATCACCATTATTGACAAAAGAATACTCGGACACCGTATCTGTATCTATCGTCCAACTATCCACATTTACGGTCAAGGTCGCATTACCCGCCCCCTGGGCCATATCATTTTTCATTGTACCGTTTACAGTGAAATCGCCCCCTGACACAGTCATATTGGCCGCCGGTGCCCCTGAAACAGACACATTTTCCAGATTCCCTGCGACACTAATTCCACCCTGACCGGACAGCTTCATACTTTCTGCATTATTTTGAATTGTGCCATTTGACACAATTGTTGTTTCCGCTGAAATATCAATGCGTTCCGCACCGCTTTGCGAAACCAAATCCCCAAAGGAAACCGCCCCATCCGACACAATATCCACTGTGCCCGAATTAACATTAATCCCGCCCAGGCTAACGGCATTTGCATCAACGTCAAAATTCCCATATGAAATAACAGATCCATCCACCGTCAACACATCAATATCCGACAACGTCAACGCCGCATCATTATTTGCATCACCAATTTTTATCCCATCTGCCCCAACATTAAAATCAGACGCCACAGAATCTGAATCAGACGCCTTGACACCCAAATTTGCATTCCCCAGCACCTGTAACATAGAACCAACAGACACATCACCCGCAGATATAATCGTAAATGGATTGGCTGCTGTGTTCAGCACATACAAATTATTCACCGCCCCCGAAACCGGTGTCCCATCCGCGGTTCCCGGATTCTGGTCCAATCCAACAATCATATTAGCCGCGACATTAATCCCAGGCGCCACAGCATCCCCCGCCGTGGTTGTTCCACCAATTGCATTGATTCCGCTGCCCCCAGCAATCACCACTGACTGGCCACCAGATATCGCCCCCTGCCACGCGTCATATGTTGTTGCAACCGCAGGATCCGCCCCAATCGGTTCCAACACCACAGGCGCAGCGCGCACCCCCATTGGCACCAAACAACAAACCAATGACATTAACTTTTTTATCATTTTTTTATTTCCTTCCCATAATAATTGTGTTTATATTATGACACATTTCATTAAACTATGGCAAGATGAAATTGTACGTACTTTTCAAGGAAATCAAGGAGAAAAATATATGTTTGAAATAAAAAAAATTCACGCCCGCCAGATTATGGACAGCCGTGGCAATCCGACCATCGAATGTGACATTACATTATCAGACGGCGCATTCGGACGTGCGGCGGTACCTTCTGGCGCATCGACCGGCAGTTTCGAGGCCTTGGAACTGCGTGATGGTGGCAACGCATACATGGGCAAAGGCGTATTAACCGCGGTAAAAAACGTTAATGAAATTATCGCCCCTGCCTTGATTGGTATGGACGCGTCCAAACAAACTGAAATTGACGAAAAAATGTTGGCATTGGACGGCACCCCAAACAAAGACAAACTGGGCGCGAACGCGATATTGGCGGTATCATTGGCATTGACACATGCGGTTGCAAATGCAAAGCATATTTCACTATACAAATATATTGCCGAAATCTATGGCAACGAAAATCCATGTGTTTTGCCACGTCCAATGATGAACATCATCAACGGGGGCGCACATGCAGACAATGGTCTGGACGCCCAGGAATTTATGATTATTCCCAACGGCGCAAAATCCGAAGTCGAAGCAATCCGTATGGGCTCCGAAATCTTTCATAATTTAAAGTCCATTTTAAAGAAGGGCGGCAATTCTACGAACGTAGGTGACGAAGGTGGATTTGCACCAAACTTTAATTCTTGTGCCGAAGCGCTGGACACAATTGTTGCGGCAATACGTTCCGCAGGATACGAACCGGGCCGCCAGGTTTCAATTGGTCTGGACGTTGCATCATCTGAATTCTATTCTGATGGCGTCTACAATTTTGAAGGCAAAGAATTATCATCTGACCAAATGATTGAATTTTATGAAAAATTGATTTCAGAATATCCGATTATTTCCATCGAAGATGCCTTGGCCGAAAAAGATTGGGACGGCTGGAAAAAACTGACCGAAAAGATTGGCAGCAAATGCCAACTGGTTGGCGACGACCTGTTTGTCACGAACCCATCACGTCTGTCACGCGGCATTGAAAATGGTGTTGCAAACGCAATTTTGATAAAAGTAAATCAAATTGGTTCACTGACCGAAACATTACGTGCAATTAAAATGGCACAATCTGCAAATTATGGCGTAATCATTTCCCACCGCAGTGGCGAAACCGAAGACACCACAATTGCAGACCTGGCGGTCGCAACAAATGCCGGTCAAATCAAAACAGGTTCTATGTCACGCACGGATCGCATGGCAAAATACAACCAACTAATCCGTATCGAAGAAGAACTGGACAAATCCGCAAAATATGGTTTATAATCTCTGCGGAAAGAATAAATAGGGGGGGCATACAAATGCCCCCCCTTAATACAAAAACAAATGTTAAACGATATTAATTTTTTATTAATCATCAAATATGCATTGGCATGCATATTTACCATCGGTATCGTTTTTGCCCCTGCGTGGGTCGCGCGCCAAAATGACAAGGGCAAGCCCGACATGCACGCCGTCCGCCTGGGCAGCTGGATTTTCGGCTGGTCAATTATTGGGTGGTTATGGGCATTATTTTGGGCAACCCGCAAATAACCATATATCAATCAATTCCTTCTGGCAAATTTACTGGCACCTGCCCATTTTCATCCAAACAATGTCTTGGTTCTCTCGCTTTCTCCATCGTCATGCCATCACCACAAACTTGATTTAAATCAGATATCAATTGCACAGTACACCAATCATCCTCAGTATTTTCACTTGTGGCGGACACAATATCATCTTGACCTAAACACACACGATCTTTTGCATCCTTGAGCGGCAGCGCGGCAACACACTTGCTGGACTTTCCCCATTTACTGCGTCGCGCACCATTTTCCCAGCACAAACACGCCCCCCAAGACTGCATCGCCACACCCAATTTATAATCACGCGGACACATATCTTCACCATCTCCAATACCATACGGATCAACCAAACCACTATAACGCGAATCTCCAAAATTGGCTAAACACAAATTATCCGCATTATACGCACCATCATCAAAGAACTGATATTCCATAAATCGCCCACGCAGATTCATGCATTGCGTCGACAACACAGAAATAACCTGATTATAAACCTCGGTCGCGACACCGGTTGGACGCGTATAGCGATGTTTTAATGTTTCGCCTGTATCATCCAGCACCCCATACCGAACAAACAACTCATTCTCAGACGGTGGCAATTTGTACACAGGCTGGCCATATTCATTCTTGGTGCGCGATACTTGCATCACATCAAAGCCACCAAACGCCAATTCAATCATTTCCGAATCATTACACGCGGCAATATCCTGCAACTGTTTGGCGCATTCTGATTTATATGCCCACGTACCATCAGGATTTTTCTTCAAATGTCCCTTGTCATCGTATTCATACAATGTAAACCAGTCTGGCGCCCTGTCTGAATCTGCTGGGAACAATCCACTGTACGGGTAATAGAAATTCTCATAATTTGTCCCGCCATACTTATCGAAACATTGCTTAACAACCGCACGGCACGCGGTCAAAGTATCCTCTCTTTTTATATTATCTATATATTGCGCGATAATATTTCCATCGAACATATTATTACACGAATTCACATAATCCGAACACACCTGAGAATTCAGCGCAACCTTATCTGGTTGCAACACCACCCCTGCATCACCCGCCAGTTCTGCCATCGCCGCAGTTATTGCACTGTCACTATTCATATAACATTGTGCCACATAATCAAAGCATCCCTGCTTAATTTCCGCCACTTTGGATTTTTGGGCATAATATATTTCCAGCATCGCTTTATCTAAATATTCAGCCCAAACCACATCTGCATTTTCGACGCATTTATCTAATGCAGGTTGCGCAAACTTTTTTACCTTGCTTTCAAAATTCTGTACAAACATACGGTTAGACGAATTCTTGGACAACTTTTGATCTGCTGCCTCAACACCATCGCTAAACGTTAACATCTGTTCTAATTTATAGAAATCCTCAACACCAACAATCGGCTTTCCTGTTGATATATCGATATATTGCCCATTATCCAGACACTTGTGATAATTTGCGCCACAAACCTGTTCGCTTAAGATTGCAGATTCCACTTCATTAATACACGTTGTAATATCAGACGTATTATGCTTTTGTCTATTTTCGACACGCGCCAAATCCAGCATCGCGCCACCTTCGCGTACAGCGGCCGTCATTTTTTTCTGCATTTGCTCTACTGCGGTCTGCACAGTATTACAATCCTGCTCTATTGCCATCAGGTACGCAGTAATTGCCCGCTGCAGCGATGCATCATTACAATCCGCCCGCACCGCATCACGACATTGCGGATAAACAGCATTATACAACGCATTCCCGTTATAGGCTGCGATTGCCTGGCCTGTATCAACCATACCGAACGCGTTAACTGTATCAAACGATATATTAATACTGTTTAAATCAGAATATTTACCACCAACAGTACTATCTTCACCACGAATTGAATTCATAATTGCCTGCAACAACGCCTTTGATGCCGAATTATCCGCTGTTAATGCTGCCTCGCCCTCAGACTCGGTCCGCATTGCAGATGCCTGCGCAGCCGTCATCCCAACAACATCCAGATTTTCTGTAAATACCGTTAATTTTTCACCCGCATCCTGCAACACACCACGGACTTCATCCAGTTTAAACACCCGATCATTGCACGAACAACGACGATATTCATCATTTTTCAACACACAAAACTGATCCATACACGAAAAATAAGTATTTTTACACTGCTCGTACTCCGCCCCAATACGCGTAGACGCCATCCCACCCACACTGGACGCCGCACGCACAGCCACAGGCGTCATATTTCGTCCCGACACAACATTTCTTTGATTTCGTGACAAACTCGCCCGTGAAACAGCCCCTGCACGCTGATTTTCCGTTTTATTTTCCACCACGCCTGTCCGTGCAGACAAAACCGTAGTTCGCGGGGCAACACGTTTTACAACTGTCGCGCTGCGCGATTGAATCTGACCATTACCCTTATCAGACTTAACGCGCGAAACCGCCGTTCCATCACGAACGGCCGCCCCTGCGACACCAGCGCAAACCAACAGATTTGCAAGAAAAACCAAAACTCTCTTCATCTCTGATGAAAAGTTTAGCAAATTTGCGATTTCCCGCGCAAGTGAATAATAACGACATAAAAAATCTATTTTTCTTGTTGCAAAGATTTGAAAATTAATATAACATACTTGACGCCTGCGGATATGGCGGAATTGGTAGACGCGCTAGTTTCAGGTACTAGTGGTAGCAATACCTTGGAAGTTCGAGTCTTCTTATCCGCACCAGTTTTGGGGTTGTAGCTCAGTTGATAGAGCGCTACGTTCGCATCGTAGAGGTCGTGGGTTTG
>JAZROU010000079.1:0-7852 GCA_045648865.1 Candidatus Enterousia sp. | reverse complement strand
GGAAAATCTGTATTTTGTTATTGCAAAAATTTGTGCAACAGTTATAATTGCCGGTACATTGGGGTGTCGTCTAATGGTAGGACAAGAGATTTTGGTTCTCTTTATCATGGTTCGAATCCGTGCGCCCCAACCACACTTCGCGTCTGCGACGCTTCGTGTGGCAGGCCACACAAGGCGAGCAGCAATGGCGAAGTAGTGTCGTCCGAAGTTTTAACGAAGGAGGACTTACAAATGTTTTATGTTTATCTGATAAAAAGCATTCCCCATCCAGAACAAAAATACATCGGGCAAACAGATGATTTAAAACGGCGGCTAGAGCAACATAATGCAGGATATTCAATACATACAGCAAAATACAAACCCTGGGAATTGGTAAATTATTTTGCGTTTAGTTCGAAAGATGCCGCGTTGGAATTTGAACAATATCTTAAAACGGGGTCCGGATATGCGTTCGCAAAAAGACATTTTTGGAAATAATTTATCAAGGTCTCGTGCACATTCCAGAGAGCAAAAATATAAACCTTTGGCGAGTTCGAAAGTCAACAAATAAAAATTTGTAAATTTTTTCAACTTTCGAACTTTTTTAATAACATTTGGACATATATAGTTTTTTATGATAGCATGTCATACTGCAATAAAGGTGTCTGTATGACAGGTGTTGAATATATAAAAAATGCAGTGATTGAATTACTTAAAAATAACTCTAACGGGCATGATGATAAACATGTGTTTCGCGTTTATAATATGGCAATGAAATTTTGTGATGAAATTACATCTGCTAATCGTGATTTGGTGGCTGCTGCTGCATTATTGCATGATTGTGATGATTATAAACTGTTTGGTGAAGAATCCGAACGCCTGATGACCAATACCAAACGCATATTGTCTGGTTCTGGATTTGATGCCGAATTCTGCGAAAAATGTATAAATATTGTAAAAACTATTGGATACAGTAAACGGTTAAAGGGTATTTCTGCATATGGTATCGAAGGTGCTATTGTATCCGATGCTGATATGTGTGACGCATCAGGGTGTACAGGTCTGTTACGGTGTATAGAATATCGTTCTGGAACGGGTCAACCTTTCTTTGATCCAGATTATTTCCCAGAAGAAATGGATGCCGAAAAGTATAGAAAATCAAAAGTCGATCCGTGTGTAAATCACTTTTTTGTTAAAATTTTTCATTTGCGCGATATATGCTTAACAGAACCGGGACGCAAATATGCAGAGAAAAAACATCAAACCTTGGTTAGTTTTTTGAATGCTTACTTTGATGAAGTGGATGCACCACAGACATGGAAAGATTTGCTGAAGAAATACGAATAAAATCATTTGAATAAGTGATAGATTTCTTTTTTTTATATCGTCAATCACTTGCCCAATCTTCAACAATTCGGCTCGCGAATTGTGCATCAAGCACAACCAAAATAAACAATGCCCGGAGGGGTAGGGGTGAACAAATGCTTGACAATGTTGTATTTTGTGTGTATTTTGGGTGGGTAAGATAATATAATAGTTTAAATGGAGATGACAATGAAAGAAACAACACGTTCGCGTTTAAGACCATTGTTCGCCGCATCTGCAGGCATTGGTTTTGTTATGGCTTTGGGTTGGGCGGGTACATCAGATGCCCGTGATGCGTTAATATATGAAGATGAAGAAACACGCAAAAAGATTGAAAGTACAATGGTTAGTCAGGAAACCGAAAATGCCCTGGGGGCAGCTGCAACAACTGCCTTGGTTGCGGGTATGATTGGTATGATGATGACAGAAAAAAAACAAAGACAGCGTTAACGCAATAGTTATATTGTAAAAAAAATACCCCTGTTGTGTCCGATGGGGGTGTTTTTTTATGATTAAAATTTTGTGTGTTCCGTTTGCGATGTGCGATTGGCGCGTGTGTACAATTTATCGTATTCGCGTTTTACAAGTGGCATTAATTCACGGTGGGGACTGCGTTTGTCGCCATGAAACATACACGAAAAGTCGCGGAATTCGCAATCTTCCCAATCTATGAATGCAATGATTTTCATTGTTTTTATGTCGACCATGAAATTGTCGCATATGTCGCCCTGGGTCCATCCATACATATACCCAGGTCGGGCATCGGGTGTTGGTTTCAGGTCGCGGATTGATTCGGGGTCTGAAATTCCAATCTTGAATATAAATTCTGCAATTTGACGGGCCAGTGTGTCCAGGTTTTTCATCGCAATGTCCAGTGGTATTTGGCGTAAACCTGTGCCACGTATGAATTCATAGCGACGGACCAATTGACCGCGGTGTTCGAATATTTCAACCCCGGGGATATGGATTGGCGATATGGGGATAAATGCGTCAACCAGACGTTTTTCGTTGATGGTTAATTCGCGTGAATTTGAACGGCGTAACGGAAATTTATATATGTATTCATCGTTCGCGCTGATCAGCAAATTGCGTGCCTGGTATCCAATAAATGTTTTAACCTTGTGTACGGGTTTATTCAGGTTTTTGCGAATAAAACGTATGTCAGATGATATTGATGAATTTAGAATAACACGTACGCGTTTGCGCGTGTCCTTGTTATAGATACACCCGCAGACGATGTTGGTTAAAAATTTGCGTATTGCACCAGCCATTGTGATACACATCCTAGGAAATAAAAAAAATAGTCGCAAGGGAAAACTTTCATTTGAAAAATTATACGTTTGTGTATATGATAATGGTGCCAGACAGTTTTGGCCCCCATCGTCTAGCGGTTAGGACATCAGATTCTCATTCTGGCAACACGGGTTCGATTCCCGTTGGGGGTGCCAAGTTTAAATGACGGAGCAAGTGAGTTGGGTAATCTCGTGACGCGAACCAAGCGTTCGTTGCTAGTAACGCAACTTACGCGGTTCTTGTTCACTCGGTTTCCCGTTGGGGGTGCCAAGTTAAAAAAAATCCTGCATTTTGCAGGAATTTTTTTTAGTGTTTGCCACCAATTTTTGTCCGTCCACCCATCAGTGGTTGCAGTTTCTTGGGAATGTTAACAGAACCGTCTGGGTTTTGGTGGTTTTCAATCACAGGCACAATTGCGCGGGGCAGGGCAATGCCTGTGTTATTCAAAGTCGCGCAGAACTGCATGTTGCCGTTTTTGTCGCGGAAACGGGTGTTTGTGCGACGGGCCTGGAATTGACCAATCGATGAACAAGAACCCAATTCGCGGTATGCGCCTTCGCTGGGGAACCATGCTTCTACGTCGTTCATTTTGACCTTGTTAAATCCCATGTCGCCGGTGCAGGCCGCAATAACGCGGTATGGTAATTCCAGGTCTTCCATAACTTCGCATAAATTATTTAGCAAATGTTCATGCATTTCGTCCGATTGTTCAGGGGTGCAATAGATGTATTGTTCAACCTTGTTAAATTGATGTATACGAACGATTCCGCGGGTGTCACGACCGGCTGCGCCCGCTTCTTTGCGGAAACATGGTGAAAATCCCGCGTATTTTATTGGCAGGTCTTTTTCATTTAAAACTTCGTCGCTGTGCAGACAGTTCAGGATAATTTCTGCGGTGCCCGCCAGGCAACGATCTGTGTCCGTCAGCATAAATACATCATTTGACATAACAGATGGGTCGGTGCCCATAAAGTGACCTGCGTTAAATATCGTTTGGGGTTTGGTGATTGATGGACAGCTGACAAATGTGAACCCCTTGCCAATTAATTTTTGCAAAACGTATGTTTCAATCGCCAGTTCCAGTTCGGCCGCTTCGCCAAACAGGGCGTATGTACGCGTGCCGCAAATAGAAGCGATTTTTTCAGGTTTCCACCATCCGTTCATTTCCAGCAGGTCCCACTGTGGGCGTGGCGTAAAATCAAATTCGCGTGGTGTGCCGACACGGCGCACTTCGACATTTTCGCTGTCATCACGACCAATTGGGGCCGCGTCAGATGGAATCTGGGGAACACGGTGCAACAGGTCTTTTAATTTTTCTTCTTTGTCGGCCAATTCCGCCATGTCGTTGGCGATTTCGGTGGCGATTGCCTTGGACGCGGCAATCAATGGTGCCTTGTCCGTGGCGGTTGGAATTTCGCGTGTTATTTTATTCTTTTCAGCAGTTTTTGATTGTGTGATTGTTTTTAATTCACGGACACGCGCGTCCAGTTCCAAAATCTGGTCGGTGTAATCTGCAAAGCCCTTTAATTCGCATGCGCGTTTTACGGCGTCTGGGTTTTCACGGATGAATTTTATATCAAGCATTTTTATTCCTTATAATTTTCTTTGGAATAAATATTAAAACTTATTGTTATTAAATGCAATAAATTCGTTTGCGTTGGGGACGTTTGTTTTGTATGCTGGGCCGCGTATAGGTATGAAGGAAGGTTAATCATGTATGATGTTATTATTTTAGGTTCGGGACCCGCAGGGCTGACGGCGGCATTGTATACGGCACGCGCAAATAAAAAAACAATTGTGTTAGGGGGCGACCGCTTGGGTGGTCAGATGGCAGGAATTGCAACATTGGAAAATTACCCAGGGTGGGCCGGCAGTGGTTTAGAACTGGCGCAGTTTATGCAAAAGCAATGTGAAACATTTGGCGCAGTTGTTGAATTTGTGTCGGCAAAAAATATTTCAGGTGATGCAGAATCTGGGTATCGGGTCGCATGCGATAATGGTAAAGAATATGTGGGAAAAACTGTGATTATTGCAACAGGGGCATCGCCACGTAAACTGGAAATCGAAGGGGCGCGTGAGTTTATGGGGCGCGGTGTGTCGTATTGTGCGACATGTGATGGATTCTTTTACAGTGGAAAAACTGTCGTTGTTATGGGGGGCGGAAATAGTGCGTTGAATGATGCGCTGTATCTGGCAGATTTGGCCAAGACGGTAAAAATTGTTTATCGCAAGGCTGCTTTTACCCGGGCCGAGGCAGTATTGCGTGAACGCGTTGATGCACGGGAAAATATAGAATGCCTGTTTAATACGGATTTGGCAAAAATTGCCGCCAAGCCGGATTCTGATGATGGCGAATTGATTATTACAACAACAGATGGTGCGGAAATTGTCGCAGATGGATTGTTTGTCGCAATCGGACACGAGGCGAATACGGATTATTTAACCGAAGATGTAAAGCGTGATGCGTTGGGGCGTTTGGCACCTGGGGCGTTGCCGGCGGGTATGTTCGTCGCAGGTGATGTTCACAGCGATTTGAAGATGCAAATCGCAACAGCTGTCGGGACGGGATGCAGTGCCGGTATGGATGCCATTGCGTACCTAAACAAATTATAAAAATTCATTTAATTTATACCCCCAGTGTAATCTGGGGGCTTTGTTTTTTATTTGGCGCGTTTGCGTTTAATGGTTTTTGGATCTTTTTTACGTGCTTGCTTTTTTGGCGCTTCGTCATCGGTTGACATCAGGTCAATGTCGATTTCGCCGTTTGCCATGCCCATAATGTCATTTACATTTTTGCGCAGGTTTGGATGGCGATCAGCATAACGCTTGATACCAATTAATACTGCAGCGGTGATTATTTTTTCCATGTCGGATGCGCTGATGTTTTCAGATACGCGGCCACGTATGCCAGATATGATACTGCCAACCGCATTTTTCGCGCGACGTATAAATCTGTGTCTGCGACGTGCACGAATGATTTCGCGTATCCACATCCATATCAGCATTGCAACCAATGGAATAACAATACAGAACAGAAAGTAACGATACCAACTGGTGCAAAATGTGGATGAAAATACGGAATCACAAAAACGATTAAAGTGCAGAAATGATACGGCAATGATTTCGTATATGACAAGGGTGGTAAAACAAATTTTTGGTTTTAGTAGCATGGTGGTCTCTCCTCTGGTGATGATAATGGTATATTATTGATGGGGGGATGTCAGCAGGTATGAATTCCAAATAAAAACCCACCATTGGGTGGGGGGTTATTTTTTTCCAAAATGTTTTTTTAATATGTCGTATGCCGTAGATATGCGGGCAAATTCGGTGGCGGCGGTTTCTTTGTTTGTGGCCGTGTCAGGATGGTGTTTTTTCGCAAGCGCACGGTATTTTACCCCAACTTCGCGCCATGTGGCCGATATGCCCAGGTCAAAGACACGTAATGCAGATACAACATTTGTGGGTAATTTGCTGCGTGCAGGCATTTTGTCAAATTTGCTGCGACCGGTTATAAAATCATTGATGAATTTTGCATAGTTTGATGCGTCTGATTGTGCGGATTCTTTGTCTTTTAATGGTGTGCCAAATGTTTGACGTTCCCAGTCGGCTTCGATTTCGTCTGGGGTCATGTCGGCGTAATAATTCCAATTCTTGTTATATTCGGCGGCGTGTTCTGTACAAAAAAACCAGTATTCACGCAAATCGCGTGATTTTGGGGCACGGCATGTGCCGGCTTTGGTGCAACCTGGTTTATCACATTTTTTTATCATTTTTTTCCTTTATTGTTTTGCCAGGGGATGGTGTGTTTCAATCGTTTGCCGCAATTTTTCAGGCATTACGTGTGTATAAATTTGCGTGGTTGAAATATCTTCGTGGCCCAGCATTGTTTGTATCGCACGCAGGTTTGCGCCACCCGCCAACAGGTGTGATGCAAACGAATGTCGCAAGACGTGTGGACTGACACGGGATGGGTCTATGCCTGATAGTACGGCGCATTTTTTTAAAATTTTAAAAAAACCATCGCGTGTTATATGGCCTGTTTTTCCGTTTGATGGAAATACGTACTTTGATTCTGATTCGCCGCGTACCGCCAGCCATTTGTCCAGTGCATGAATCGCCGTTTCGTGCATGGGTACCAGGCGTTCTTTGGCGCCTTTGCCGTGGATTAATAATTTGTCGCCAAGTACCCCCGTCATGGGCAGTTCGCATAATTCAGATACACGCAGGCCAGACGCATACAGTAATTCAATCATTGCACGCAGGCGGATAGATGTTTTTATGTCGCCGGCGCTGGATATTAACAAATCAATTTCTGTGGTTGATAAAAATTTAGGCAGTGCGCGATCGCGCCGGGGTAATTCTAGGTTCGCGGTCGGATTGTGGGAAATAATTTTTTCCATCATTAAAAATTTATAGAAACCGCGCAGGGCAGATGCCTTGCGTGCTATGGAAGACGGTTTGTCTGGTAATGCAGACAGGTATTTTTGTATGGCAGATGCGTCGGCCTGTATCAGCCCGCCTGGTATTGCATCGTTGGCCAGACGTAAATCTGATTCATAGCTGATTAATGTTTTTGTGCTGCGGCCACGTTCGGCAGACAGGGCTTCTAAAAATATATCAATATAGTTCATTTAGGGATATACCACGATTTCGGTCATGTGCTGGACTGGGGAAAATGATATTATCATCAGTACAATCAGCGCGATAAACAATATCCACATTAATATACGCACGAGGCTTGTGTTTTTTTTCTTTTTTAATGGCATTGTTTTGTTCCTGTGTTTAAATTGTGTCAAAGCTGTTTATGAATATGCCGGCGCCGGCGATGATTATTAATGGTGGCGCAATAATGGATAGTATCGGGGGCAGTGCACCCGTTGCGCCCAATGCATTAAACATGTTTATCAGAAAGTATACCGCAAAGCATGTAATTATACCCAGGCTGAATTTAATACCAAAACTGTAATTACGACGTTGTTTTGTTTGCGAAAATGCAACCCCCAATGTCGCCATTGCGATCATTGTTAACGGCAAAAACAGTAATGTCCACAATTGTACGCGGTGGCCACGTACGGGTATGCCGATTGATTCCATGCGTTTGATAAAGTCAGGCAATTGCCAGAATGAAATTTGGTCGGGTTGCAGATATCTGTCCAGGACGGTTTGTGGTGTGATTAATGTCGGAATTTCCCAGTCGCCACGTGTAATTGTGCCG
>JAZROU010000078.1:0-6817 GCA_045648865.1 Candidatus Enterousia sp. | reverse complement strand
TCAATCGAAGCTGCCCGCCAGTCCTTTAACACCCCCGTCTCCAGTGTAGCGCTTCGTTGGGCAAAAAAGAAAGTCGCTAAAACCAAGACGATTACAGCAATGCCAACAAAGATTTTAAAATATTTTTTTATAAATCTCATCTCTCATCCTCCTTATCCAAACTTAACATAAAACGTGCAAATCTACCGTAATGTTTTTTTGCATTTTGTATCAATTGTGTTTCTGCAATATCGTGTTCATCCTGCACACATACAATTCGTTCAACAAAGATTTTTGTTGGCATACATGTATACCACAATCCCCCAGAGCTTTTTTCACAAACAATATCACGTGCAGACACCTGATATATTGTTGTCCAAACACAACACGGATCCAATGTATTTGCCTGGGATTTTTGTAATATTTGTCTGGCCTTGTCCGCCGAGGGACACACCCAAACACGTGAATCATGATTTGCCCATGCCTCACCAATACTGTATTTTCTATGGTTATTTCCCAGCATATATCCTGTCATATTCTTTATTTTCATGACACCAATCAACCTCATTATTTACACTGAACCAACCACACATCATAATCAGGATGCTGCAATGGATTCAAGCCCGGTTCATTACGGCTCATCCACCCTCCAAAAATTTGTCCGTGTTCAACCTCTGAAATTTCCAGAAATGTCCAAAAATCTTCGGCATCAAATGGATCCGTTTGTTTGCAGGTACGAACGCTTATCGCCAGTTTTTCGAACTGTAATTCATCCCCCACAGGAATATTGATTTCATATGTTTTTCCGGCATCCTTGTTCATAACCATCAATACCGCAACATCACGTTCAACATATGCCATTGCAGTAACAGGCATAACAAGCAACATAAAAAAACATCCCAGTACTTTTTTCATACTGTTTATTCTATCGCTGGTCTTTCAGAATGTCAATTTATATTAAATCAAATCCCCCGAATTGGGGGATTTATATTTACCAAGATGTATATCCAGGTTCACATACTCGTTCGCACTTTTTACGCGCCTCGTTCCAGCGTCGTGTCCCAGTGTCGTCTGAATAGGTATCACAAATCAGATGACATTCATTGTCCTCCAACGCATATTTTTCACCCTGATACATACAGGCTGCGATTTCACATCCCTGTACATAACTACTGACTGCCAGGTCACCATTTGCGCCATACATATTGTTGCAGCGCCCACACTGTTCCCACAGCTCATTTGTCTGACTTGGGTCATTTGTGTATCCTGGGTCGCATTTTGTTGCAACGCACTTACCCCATGTATTAGTGTTATGATTCCATTCACGCACACCAACCCCATGTTCTAATTCACACACCTGTTCATCGACCTGGCATGTATTTGCCCCCAGATGATACCCATCTTCACAGCTGGTAATTACACATGGTCCAAATGCATTTTGTTTGCTGTTCCATGTCTGCGTTGCTGTCACTGCGTTCGGCGCAGTGCACTTAACAACATCCGACTCGCACTTTGTTCCATTTGGATGGTATCCATTTGCGCAAGATTCAACAATACAATTCCCATTCTTTTTATACGAAACCGCATGTTCACGTGCACATGGCTTACAAACCCCATTATCCATTTCGTAATTATAGTTACAGGACGTTTCAACACATACACCATCAACTATATCGCATGGATTTCCGTTCAAGGATTTACCCTCATATTCACATTCTTGTGGGTAATTAACAGAATCTTGAACCGGCACTGCTGTTCCATTAACCACATCATATGGTTCACA
Source organism: Candidatus Enterousia sp. (assembly GCA_045648865.1). Lineage (GTDB taxonomy): Bacteria > Pseudomonadota > Alphaproteobacteria > Rs-D84 > Rs-D84 > Enterousia. The sequence continues at coordinate 5,055 of JAZROU010000078.1, read as the reverse complement.
AACCATATAACAGTCATTAATACTATCGGCCCCAGGCTCAGATTTTGTATGTTCGCCACCCGTCAGTGTTGCACATGATTTTGGCATCCCTCCATCGATTTCTGGATTGCACACCATACCTGCTGGACAAACAACACATTCACCATCGCTCAGCGTATACCCCGCAGAACAAGCCACAACTTCGCATGTGTCGGCAACTTCTGCACCATAGTAATCACGCCCACGCATTTCATATGCATTTTTATCCAATGCGCATTCCGCATAGCAATACGCTGCATCCGTCGTTCCTGCATCAGACTTTACGTGTGTCCCACCTGTGATATCTGCACACGAACGCTTGCCTTCCTCTGGGGTGCACACATGATCGGCTGGGCAATTTATGCACGCCCCATCTACCAGTGAATATCCACTGTCACACCCCGTTATTGTACACATCGTGTCACATTCCACCGCCTGACCGTTTGCAAAGCACGCATTATATCCCGCCGTGTCAGATACAACTGCACTGTCATAGTAACGCGTCTGTTTACCCGTACCATTTGTGATATCGCACGCCAATCCTTCCAGATAGCACGCCGTTGCATCTGCGCTTTTTGTCCCATCAGTTAATCCATTATCCGGACATGCCATGCGTCCTGTCTTATTGTTACCATTATTGGGATCCGCCACTGGTCCAAAGAATCCTTGTTCAACTTCTTCACAAATTTCTTTGCCACGTTGCCACCAATATCCAGGTTCGCATCGTGTCATTACGACCTCTGCGCAATTATAGACGTACCCATCTGACACCTTGTCGCCATACACATATCCATCATACCCAGATTCATATGAACATCCACTCTGTCCAACACCATTTACATCTGGGCCATTATATTTTGCCCCCGGGTGCAGAACTGTTTTGCGACAATTACCATCCGGCTGTGATGCCGTTGTTACATCCGTTGTCCCACCATGTGGACATGCAGTTCTGGTCATATCTCCTTCGGCACTGTACCAGTTGTTTCCAACTTCCTGACAATCCGTCGTGCTAAATTCCTCGTTATACCAGTATCCACCTGCACACCAATTTATTTCAACTGTATCCAATCGACAATTTTCATACCTTGCGACTTCGCCGTTTGCTTCGGCACTGCATATATACGACCCTTTTGCCTTATCGCTTGTTGTTGCATACGCCATACGCATCTGGCAATTTGTCAACGAATCAGACGTTGTTACGCCATTGGTATTCCCGCCATTTGTCACCCTTGTGCCATATATGGCGCCACCATCTGCTGGGCATGCGTGTTTTACCAGTTCGCCTTTTTCGCTCCAGTAATCTTCGCCAACCACAACACAGTCTATGAATGTCTGGCTTTCGTCATACCAGTATCCACCTGCGCACCAATTTATTTCAAGTGTGTCCTCATGACAATCTGTATACCCAGCGGTCTCATGATTACATGTCCATGTTCCCATTGCCTTGTTCCGTTTGACATCGCCATCAATAAATGTCTGATATGACATCCCTGTCTTATAGCATACCCCAATGTTTGTTGCGTCTACACCGCCATTTGATAAGCCCCCTTCAGAACATTCTATCAAACCTCCGACATTCCCGTTATCTGTTCCAAATTCTCCATCACCTGGGCACCAATGGTTTGCTTCACACACAGCGCATTTACTGCCCGTGCCCGGATAGTAATATCCAGGTTCACACGATATTGTCGTGGCGGTCCAAATGACTGTTGCTGTTGCATCTTTTGTCGTCACAGTCAATGCGGCGGGCGAATACACCAACGTACCGGCCCCGTCAACAATAGTAACATCGTTTAATTTGTATCCTGCAAACGCATAACCATCCTTATTCGGCAACATGGTTCCAATCGACGTCATCGGCTGTGTCGCATCCGCATCGCTGAACCACCCCGTTTCATATTTCAGGTACACTGGTCCCTGGTCGGCGTTCTCAACCGTGACACCTTCTTCCGTCGTTGACGTATCTAATTCAATTTTTAATACCGCCGGCGTCCAAATCGCGTACAGTGTCGTATCGCTCGCATCCGCAGATATATTTTCTTTGGATATTTCACCCGCCGCATAGCACTTGCCCGTACCATCCTTGTTTGTGCACCATTTATTGACGCTGTTATATCCCGTGCGCTTCAACACACTTGTCGCGGGCAGGGCACATTCCTCGCTGTCAAACTTACAACTTACAGAATCCGCGATATCGCCACTTCCACCATTTTTATCCAATGTAATCATATATGTTTTTGCATCGCACCGTGGCGCCGTACCTGACACAGCTGCATACCCCGTTTCACATACTACCGTGTAATTACATTCAGGGTATTTTTCATCTGATTCAGACCAGAACATCTTCCGATAATCTGTCCCCGTCGTTACATACACATTGGTACTGTGTGTTATTTCAGGTTTATATGATGCACAATCCACATAACAGTCTGTTTTTGCATCACGCAACTCATCCGTACCAATTTTATAGTTGGTCTTTTGTGGACACTGCGTCTGTATCGTTTCACCTGCGGGACTATAATATCCACCTTCAACCACCGCACATGTGCTGCTAACTTCGTAATATCCGCCATCACAATTTTTTACAAGGACCTCACAACCGGAATACATACCTGTATTGCTTTGGTATTTGCACACCCATGTTGCATCCCCATTGGCCAATTCTTGCCCGTTCGCTGGATTTACCCTAAACGTTGCAGAACATGCTGTGCTGTCTGTTGCGCCGTCCGTTGTTGTTGTCGGATCACCAGCCGCACCATCTGCCGCCGGACAGGATTCCATGCACCCCGTTTTTGTCACCAAAACCTTACCTGTCCCTGGGCAATAAAATTTGTCTCCTTCTTTACATTTTACCTCACTGCCTGAACCATCCGGATTACCAACATAATAGAACCCGGATTTACAAACATACTCATTCTCATCCCACCTCGCATACAAATCCATATTAGCTGTATATGTTGCTTCTTTCGCTTCATTGGTTAAATTCCCCTTCGCATCAAAAACCATATCACAACCTACGATTTCACATGTATAATAACCTGTAAAGGTATAATTCTCACGTTCCGGCACCTTAATATTTGTCAGCTTTGTTGTTGCAGCTTCATCTTCATACCAACCATCTTTATACTTTTGATACACTTTATCGTCATTCGCATTCAATGTCATGGTATAAACAGTCGGCGTACACAGATCTTCTGGTTTATCAGCTGTCCCGTCTCTTGGATCAATATCTGGTTTTTCTTTCTTGGTATAACCCGTCGAGCATTCAAAGTACACACCATCTTCCCTCGTCGCCGGACATAAATAATAATCGTTTTCTTCGTATTTTAATGATGCAGGATAAATTTTTTCAACCCCATAGAACTTCCATCCTGCAAATGATTTTTTATTTTCACTATCATAAGAACAAAATTCTGTTCTTTCAGGCAAGGGACAAATAGGTTCTGTACATAGCAAGTCAACAGACCTATAACATGCTGTAATACCATTAGTATTATCTGCATCAAAGTAGCTGCTGGACGTTCTAGAAGAATACTCGTTAGCGCTGTCGTTATCAGGTAATGTTGTACACGATACGCAACTCCAATCGCCTTCAACTAAGCCAGTAGCAGAATTATATATACCATCAAAATAATAACCGTCATTACATCTCACAGTTTTGTATCTACAAGACTGTGCAACACCAGTGCTTAATACTACACAAGAACTTGGATTTGCCTGATATATAACACCATCAAACTTATCATTTTGCCAAACACAGCTATTGACAGAATAACCAGCACGAAGGTCTCCCATGCCTGGGCAATCACGCGAACATTTGCATTCTGCCTGTTTATAACAATCGCCTTCGTCATCGCTGCGGGTTGCGGACTCTGGGTAATCACTGTCACACAAATGCTGCTGCCCTTCTGTACAATAAGAACCCGCCGGGCACTCTATGGCTTCGTTATTATCACCACAGTACCATCCTGGGTCTTTGCACTGAAGCTCATCCGGTACACAGGTCGTCCCATCACCATTTTTCTTGTAATTTTCGTCACATTCCCATTCGGCTGTTCCATTACACGTTGCACTGTCTGGGCATGTTACACATTCATTGTCCAGCAAGTAATAGTCCTCTTTACACTTTTCAATTGTGCATACATCCGCCCCCCAAGACGCAACAATATCCTTGTATTCACAATCCTTTTGCACACCTTCTTCGCAGAATGTCCCAGATGTACACAGATCCTGACCTGTACATTTATTACCACTGGAATCACACCCGGTTGTGTAATGTCCCGGGCTTACTGTCGAACAGGATTCTGCGCCTGCCGCACTAAATTGCGTACGACCTGTACATTCACTGCAACTTGCTGATCCTTCCGTTGCATACGTACCCGCTGCGCATTCCGCAGGGCAGGCTGACGTTGCGCTTGATCCATAGCAACCCGCACGAATCTTCGAACATGACGCCGCACTTGCCTCACTGAACTCACCAGCACCACACAGCGTACGACCACCTGTTGAACCATATGACACTGTCACATTACCTGGACAATATCCACCCGCCTTACATGTCACTTCGCCTGCGCCGGCAACCTCGACATACTTTCCCTCAGACGTTACCAATGAACACAGACCTATTTCTGTTGTACCATTAGCAGCCTGATAGCCCGTTGGACATGATTGTATTGTTGATGCAGAACCCGCTGCAACTGTATTTTCGCCAATATACTGCCCCTTGTACGTAGCGGTCTGAATACTGCTGCAACTCGTCGCATTTTCCGACAATATCGCATACCCAGCACTACATGTTATCACGCAATCCGTACGTACGTCATGATTATCCTCGCTTGTACCTGTAATTGAATATCCATTCGGACATGCATATATAGTATCCGCAGACCAATTACCGGTTATATCAGCAGCCTTTGGCGAAACAGAACCATAATTAACCAACGCTGTTCCTGTTTTATAGTTGCTGCCCGTAACAACCGCACATGCCGCTTTTTCTTCCAGCACCGCCATACCCTTGGCGCATGAAATCTGACATGC
>JAZROU010000077.1:0-1058 GCA_045648865.1 Candidatus Enterousia sp. | reverse complement strand
TGTGGGGGCGTTCTTGAAGTGTTTCCACTTTATTCAGGAATTTTCATTCCATACCGCCCACCACGACTACCTTATTTTGCTGTTTCTTTTTTTGTTGTTTTTTTCTTAGATGGCGCAACACCTGATTCCAAAACGATTGTCAAATTTGAGAAAGGTTTCAGAATTGGACGTGCACTGCCACGTGGGCCGGCCATAATGCGTTTCATAGTCAACGCTTTGCCACACCAAATTTCTTTGACGAACAAAGTATCAACTGGCAACTTTTTGTTGTGCTCTGCATTTGCAGCCGCAGACAATAAAGTTTTCAGCACTTCACCTGCAACACGTTTTTTCGAAAATTTCAAGACATCAACTGCACGATCAACTGGCAAACCGCGAACCAAATCGCAAACCAGATTCAGCTTTTGATGGCTGACGCGAATCATTTTATTAAATGCGCGTACTTGATTTTCTTTAATTCCATATCTTGCTGTCATAACTTACCACCCTATATTATTTTTTGCCTGCTGCGGCTTTTTTATTTGCGGCGTGACCCTTAAATGTACGTGTTGGTGCAAATTCGCCCAATTTATGACCAATCATATCTTCTACGATTGAAACAGGGATAAATTTGTTACCATTGTGAACATCAAAAGTCAATCCAACCATCGATGGCACGATTGTGCTGTTACGTGACCATGTCTTAATTGGTTTACGGTCATCTGTTTCATTTGCCTTCGCTACTTTCTTCAAAACAGAAGGATGAACATAAGGACCTTTCCATACTGAACGAGACATCATTTACTCCGTTTATTTATTATTATTTCTTTTTCGCCAAATGTCTGCTGCGAATAATCATCTTAGCAGTACGTTTATTGCTACGGGTACGATATCCCTTGGCTGGAATACCTGTACGTGATACCGGTTCGTGGCCCTTAGAGTGACCATTACCACCACCCATTGGGTGATCTACTGGGTTCATAGCCATACCGCGAACAGATGGACGGATACCCAACCAACGTGCGCGACCTGCTTTACCCAAGTTGACATTGCGTTGATCTGGATTAGATACGCTGCCA
>JAZROU010000076.1:0-2072 GCA_045648865.1 Candidatus Enterousia sp. | reverse complement strand
TTTAGAACCGACGGCCATTGTTGCCAATGTCTGCAACGCAGATGGCTGATTTGTTGTTGTGCCATGCGGTACCGTGTTGACCTGCATATTATCGCCGCACGCCAAATTCATACGATTTGTATAGCTGGCCAGCACAGCATCAACCGCCGCCTGCCAATCCGCGCCCTTGTTGTTCATTTCCAGGCTAACAATTTTTTCGGCCCATCCCCATATGTCTGCGCCGATATTCCCTGCATTGGAAAATCGTGTAACCATTTCCACACTGCCCCCGGGGACATTGGCGCCACAATATTCGGTCAGTTGGCTTGTCAGTTTGCTGGATGTTTCATTTCCATATGCTAATGCCACTGAATGACACGCCATTGCTGCCTCCAGTTCTTGACGGCGTTGTATGCATAAATCAGAGTTAGATTTGGATAATTGTGTTGCCATATTTGCCATAGACAGATACGACATTAATTCTTGTTGTACATATGACGGACACAGTCGCGCAGCGGTATTCATGCCGCCTGTATAGTTTGCGGTGTTTGCGCCATATTGCGGTAATAATACCTCTGTGTCTTTTTGCAGGCATAATAATGTATAATTATACAGCTCGCTTTCAGTTGCGTATTTGCACTTAGATTCGCGTTGGCCCGGGACAACAGTGACATCACCGCAATAGTCGGTCAGGCATTTAAAAATCTTTTCGCGACAGGCGGTGTCGACATCGGGCTGTGTCACCATAAAGTATGTATTTCGTTGATTGGTCTTATACGCGTTTGCAGTTCCTGCATATCCGCGTGCCCCACCATGTGCTGTTGGTGTCTGAACAGATATCCCACGGTTTTTATCAGCTGCCCCAACTGTTCCAGCTGACACCGCGTTCGCGCTGTTTGCCAGCAAACACGCGCCAACAACCCCAAAAATACACACAAAATGTTTCATGAAAATCCCTCTCGTTACGACAATTCTACCATAATATACAAAAAAAGGCAAACATTCATTTGATTTGGTTAAATAAACTGATAAGATTATAACCATGATGATACCAAACGAAGTTTTATTACAAATATCAGACGACATTTCTGCCGTCAGGGGGTTCCTTTGACCCGCAAAAGCTGCAGTCGCAAATAGATGATTTAAACAATCTGGTTAATGATCCAAATTTATGGGACAATCCCGACAATGCCCGTACAGTTTTACAAAAAAAATCTGGCCTGGAACGCATGTTAAATGAATTGCGTACGCTGGAATCGGATTTTGGCGCGTTGTGCGAATTATACGAATTGGACCCTGATGACACCGATGTTATAAACGGTATTAAAAAATTGTCAGAAGCTGCCCATCAGGCAAAATTTATCACGCTGTTTCGTGAGCCGGCTGATAACAATGGCGCGTTTTTATTTATCCAGGCTGGCGCCGGCGGTACCGAGGCACAAGATTGGGCGCAAATGCTATCGCGCATGTATTATCGTTGGGCAGAACGTCACAATTTTTCTGTTGAGATTATTGAAGAACACGAAGGTGATACAGCCGGTATAAAAAATATTACATATCGCATATCTGGCGATCGGGTATACGGTTGGTTGAAAAATGAAATTGGCGTTCATCGATTGGTTCGAATATCGCCATTTAACGCAAATGGAAAACGTCAAACCAGTTTTGCATCTGTTGATGTATGGCCTGACATTGACGATACCATAGAAATAGAAATTAATGACAAGGATTTACGTGTTGATACATACCGTGCATCCGGTGCGGGTGGCCAGCATGTTAATAAAACCGACAGTGCTGTTCGTATTACCCATATCCCAACAAATACGGTTGTTACATGCCAGAATGAACGCAGCCAAATTCAAAATCGTGAAATGGCAATGAAAATGTTACGCAGCAAGCTGTATGAACTGGAAATGCAGAAACGTGCCGCAGCCGAAGATGCAGCCAAAGCTGCCCAGAAAAAAATAGAGTGGGGCAGCCAAATACGAAACTATGTCTTGTACCCGTATCAATTGGTCAAAGATGTTCGTACCGGCGTTGAAAAGACGGATTCAGATGCAGTGCTGGATGGCGATTTGGATGATTTTATGTTG
>JAZROU010000075.1:0-11528 GCA_045648865.1 Candidatus Enterousia sp. | reverse complement strand
TGACACAATATGCCGATGCGTGCACCGGCATAACACTTAAATCCAAAGACGGCGCAACCGTTGTTGCACGAACTATGGACTGGTCCGGGGCAGAAAACAACAGTATGTACGTAATCGTTCCACGTGGCCATAATGCACAATCATTATTACCCGACGGAACAATGAACGGTCTGTCATATACGGCACTGTATGGATATGCCGGTCTGTCGGTACAACAGCCAGAATTTGTAATCGATGGCACGAACGAAGCAGGACTGTCCGCCGCCCTGTTCTATTTCCCAAGATTCGGCAAATACCAAGAATACAACGATGCCAGCAAGGATATTTCATTGGCAGACTTCCAGGTCGTATCCTGGATATTGTCACGATTTTCAACCATAGACCAGGTCAAAGCCGCCATTAACGATGTGCGCATAATAAATGTTGATCCAACGGCCGGCACCGTTCATTGGCGCATTACCGAACCAAATGGACGCCAGGTTGTATTAGAAATCGTGGACGGACGCCCAAACTTTTACGAAAACGAAGTCGGCGTCTTGACCAATGCCCCCGGATTCCCGTGGCAATTAACTAATCTAAACAACTATGTAAATCTGCATCCGGGTGGTGCGGGTCCAACAAAATTTGGTCCAATTGAATTACGCTCCTTTGGTTCTGGTTCTGGCTTTTTGGGATTACCAGGTGATTTTACCCCACCTTCACGATTTGTGCGTGCCGCATTCCTGAAAACATATTCAATCCAGCAAGATAACGCGTACGACACAACACAACAGGCATTTCATATCCTGAATAATTTCGATGTGCCATTGGGGGCCCAGTTCGCCGTTGGTGCCACACCACCAAATATGCCGTCCGCCACCCAATGGACGATCGCAACAGACCTACAAAATATGGCAATATACTATCATACTATGTACAACCGCACGATACGCAGCATTGATATGAAAAACATCGATTTTACCAACGTTCCATTCCAGTATCACTCACTGGACGAAACCAAACGACAAACAATCGTTCCGGTCAAAATCGATTAAACAAAATCACCCCACCCGGGGTGATTAAATTATTGCATTTTCTAAAAAAACACCTATAATATACACGATTTTGCGGGTGGGCGCATTATCAATCCGATTAACCCCACAAGACCTCGCTGTTCAAAAACAAAAATATTAGCGATGGCAAACTTTGATGAATATTTTCTTATGAAAGATTTATCCAAAGATTTATTTAATCCATTATCTGGCGAAGATTTTGTCCAGATGTTTGACGCAAACTATGGTTCCCAGGAAACATTACAGGGCTATGCAACCAAGGGTACAGTAAAAGATATCCGTGGTGATTTTGCAATGGTTGATGTTGGCCTGAAATCCGAAGGGCGCGTTCCATTAAAAGAATTCGGTGCATCTGTACCATCTGTTGGCGACATCATCGACGTTTTTGTTGAACGCTATGAATCCCGCGAAGGTACCGCAATCTTGTCTTATACCAAGGCACGTGCTGAAAAGGCATGGAAAGACTTGGAAAAGACTGTTGCCGAAGGCATTGATCCAGAAGGTACAATTATCGACGTTGTCCGTGGCGGTTTCACAGTCGACATCAATGGCGTGTTTGCATTTATGCCATCATCCCAGGTTGACCACAAACCAATCCGCGATGCAAAATCTTTGATTGGTCTGAAAGACAAATTCCGCGTATTAAAAATGGATGCATTGCGCACAAACGCAATTGTATCACGTCGCGCGATTCAGTCTGACACAATCGCAGCCGCACAACGCGAAGCAATGAAAAACATCTCTCTGGGCGCAGTACTGGAAGGTACAGTTAAAAACATCACAGATTACGGTGTATTCGTTGATTTGGGCGGTATCGATGGTCTGTTGCACGTCACAGATTTGTCTTGGAAACGTGTAAATCACCCACGCGAATTGGTTCACGTTGGTGAAAAAATCACTGTCAAGGTTATCCAATTTGACCCAGAATCACATCGCATCTCGTTGGGCATGAAACAACTGGAAGACGACCCATGGGAAACAGCGTCCCGTGCATTCAATGTTGGCGACACAGTATCGGGCAAGGTATCATCCCTGACAGATTACGGTGCATTCATTGACCTGGGCAATAATATCGAAGGTCTGGTTCACATGTCTGAACTGTCCTGGACAAACAAAAACATCCACCCCAGCAAGGTTTTGCAGAACGGCGCAGATGTAAATGTTGTTGTCTTGGGCATTGACCAGGATAAACGTCGTATTTCATTGGGTTATAAACAACTGCAACCAAATCCATGGAAACAGTTCGCAGAAACCCACAATGTTGGCGATGTAATCACAGGCCCAATCAAAAACACAACTGAATTTGGTCTGTTTGTTGCCCTGACCCCAGAATTGGACGGTATGGTTCACATTTCTGACCTGTCATGGAACAAGCTGGACGAAGAAGAATTGAAAAAATTCGTTCGTGGCCAGGAAGTAACCGCGAAAATTTTGGACATCAATCCAGAAAAAGAACGCGTTACACTGGGCATCAAACAGTTGACAGAAAGTGCTGAAAACAACGCAGCGGCAATCAAAAAAGGCGCTGTTGTATGTGGCACAGTTTCCGAAATCACACCTGATGAATTGGTTTTGACATTGGCGGGCGATGTACGCGGTGTTATCCGTCGCACAGACCTGTCACGTGAAAAATCAGAACAGGACACATCAAAATACAATGTTGGCGACAGCGTCGAAGCATCTGTTGTTTCCGTCGAAGACAACACTGTTAAATTGTCTATCCGTGCCCTGCAGGTGACACTGGAAAAGCAGGCCGTCAAAGAATTCGCAAACGAAGCCGATTCTGGTTCCGTTTTAGGCGACATCTTGGGCGCTGCAATCGAAAACAGCAAAAAATAATTTGTATGCGTATGAATTGTTTCACGGTCGTGCAATCTTGCTCGGCCGTGTTTTTTATGATAGAATCATCACATGACAAATAAAAAACAATATTATGAGGCGTCGGTAAAACTAACGGACATTAATTTTGATGTTGTCCAAGATTTGCCATCTGGTTCACATACTGCGCCAAAAATAGTTCGTTTGCCTGGCGGGGAACTCGCTGTCTTGAAGGTACCTGTGCAAATTGTCCGGCGAAACAATGAAACAAGTGACGATTTTGAACGACGCAAATCATACGTTTTGCAGGATTGGGCGCGTGATACTGCCAAGCAGAATTCAATATCAGAAGTATTGACAGATTTTGATGGCTCTTTAAATATCCCCCGCGTTATAAAATATGTATCTGGCCAGCAAGGTTATATCATAGAGCAATTGGCTTTGGGTCAGGATTTAAGTGTGTCAGGGATAAAAAACATGTCGTCTGATGCGCGTACGAAGCTTGCAAAAGAATTGGCGTTTTTTTTAAATTATATGCATCAAAAAACAGCATCGCAAAAACCCGCACAATATAATTTTTATTCTAGACTAGATACCAATGATAAAAGCGCACCCCAAAAAGTATGTGAATTTTTTACAAAGCATATTCCTGGGCAATCAGATTTATTAAACGATTTATTTAGCGACGCCTTAACCTGGGATAATTTTACAGTAATGACACATTCGGATATTCGTGCGGCGAACATTCTGTATGATGCGGACGCAAATAATTTTTCTTTGATAGATTTTGGAAACAGTAAATATGGAAACAAGTATCATGATATGGTCCTGTTTGCGGCGGCGGCAAATAAAGAATTGTTTCCAATACTATTGCAGTGTGCAAAAATATATAATTCTTTGCCCAAGGAAAAACATCAAATTTATTATGATTTAAATACAATTCGTAAATTATTTTGTCGAAATATAGTTTTCCTGGCGGGTTATCATGCAATAACAAGCAATTATAATGATGTGCAAACAAAAGAAATGTGGGCCGAAAGCGTATTGCCTGATTTAAACTACATAAATAAAACCTATGACGATTTTATGTATATGAATAATAATGAGATTTATCGAGGCCAACATGACAAATAAAAAACAAATTATTGTAATGATGGGTGGCCCCGGCGTCGGCAAGGGAACATTTTCCCAAATGCTGATATCATATCATCCATATAAACATATAGAAGCCGGCGCAATGCTGCGCGCAGAACCCGCAGAATCTAAAATTGGAAAATTAATATCAGCAGGCAATCTGGTACCGGATAAATTGGTCTGTGATTTAATTGCACCGACACTGACCGATGATACAGATATTATTCTTGATGGATTTCCACGCACACTGGCCCAGGCAAAATGGCTGGTAAAAAACTATGCCAACAAATTTGATATTCATATTCTGTACCTGGCGACCGACGAACAAACACTGATTGCGCGCATACAAAAACGCATCCGCGGGGGCAGCCATCGTGCCGACGATTCAGCCATGAGTATAATACATCATCGCCTGGAAAACTTTCGACGCATCACAATGCCCGCAGTCGAATGGCTGCGCACCGCACCTGGAATTAAATTCAGTGAAATCAACGCCGCCGGCGATGTCAATGACAACTTTGCCGAAATTTGTGACGCATTAAACAAATAAAAATCCCCCATTTCGGGGGATTTTTATTTACTGGCCCAGACCGGCCGGACTGAACCGCCCAATATTGTTGAACAACTCTTCAATTGCATTTAATTCAATCGCCGCTGGAATTTCCGTTTCACCATCTGCAATCTTGACATCTGGCAAATCAGCATCATGCAAAACCTGTGTTTTCAAAACACGATTTCCCTGCACCCACGCCAACAAAACCGTTTCATCTGTGAACGTTGGTGCCAATGGCCCACGATAGTTTTCATCTGCGCCATAATACACCCAAACCTGGTCCCCATATATCGTCTTGACCTGGGGCGCCCCAATTGCTTCGATTAATTCGGATGTCGTTTTAATATTTGCAACCTGGGCTTCCAAGTCATCTGGGAACACATATCCCCTATGCTTGGTCTGAAACGTACAGGCCGCCAACAACACCAACACACATAAAAATATTTTTTTCATCTCTATCCTTCTCCATTTTCTTTGACGATTGGTTTGTTCAGCATTGCAAATTGCGCGATATGCTTTTTCAGCTCGCTTTTATATGCATTATTTGCCTTGGCCATATCAACCAATTTATTAAACTGCGGATTCACTGCACGTGCTGCCCCAAATCGTGATTCTGTTTTCAAGAAATCCTCCAATGGCAACGGATTATCAACACTTGAATCCATTGTCAACGGATTATGCCCATCTGCAATCAAGCGCGGATCAAATCTGAATAGTGGCCACGCCCCGGTCTGAACCATCTGCATTTGATGTTCCACACCATTTTGCAACGCAAATCCATGCGCGATACATGGCGCATATGCCAATATGATTGACGGCCCATCGAACGATGCTGCCTCGCGGAATGCACGGATTGCCTGGGCCTGGTTTGCCCCCAGCGCAATTTGTGCGACATATGCGCCACTCATCATCGCAATCATACCCAAATCTTTTTTCGCATGATTTTTACCACCAATTGCGAACTTCATACTGGCGCCAAATGGGGTTGACTTTGACTGTTGCCCACCGGTATTTGAATATCCTTCGGTATCCAGAACCAATATATTCACATTTTCACCACTGTGCAATATATGATCAACACCACCATATCCAATATCATACGCCCAACCATCACCACCGATAATCCAGACAGATTTATCGACGACTTCGCCAATCAGGCTTTCTGCCAAACGCGCACGCGGTCCTGAAATTTGTGCCAATTGTGCACGTAATTGCGCCTCCAGTTCTCGTTGTTTTGCAGAATCTGTTTCATCGAATATCCCTTCGACATTTTCGATTCCCAATTCGAACAACAACGCCCGCAGATTATCGCGTTTTTGATTCAGCGCTAAACGCATTCCCAAACCATATTCTGCATTGTCTTCAAACAGTGAATTTGACCACGCCGGCCCACGTCCATTTTTATCACGCGTCCATGGTGTCGTTGGCAAATTCGCCCCATAGATTGAAGAACACCCTGTTGCATTTGCAACCACCATGCGTTCCCCAAACAGATGTGACAACAATTTCACATACGGTGTTTCACCACACCCCGCACACGCACCCGGAAATTCGAAATAGTGTGGCAACAATTCCACATGCTTTGGAATATTCAGATTTAACTTTTCCCGTGGCACATCTGGTAATTTTTCTGCGGCATTAAATGCAGCCTGTTGCTGGGCCATAACATCACGCGCCGGCACCATAGACAAAGCACCCACTGGACAATTTTTCACACAAACATTACAGCCTGTACAATCCGCCGGCGAAATATTAATTGTGAAATACATGTCCGCCCCTAATTCAGGCGTTTTCATCGGCACGACCTTGATTCCACGTGCGCGTGCATCTTCGACCTGGTCTGCGGTCAGCGCTTTAATCCTGATAACCGCATGTGGACACAGCATTGAACATTTTCCACACTGGATACACTTGTCAATATCAACGGTTGCGACCTTTTCTGAAATTGCACGTTTTTCATATTTTGATGTACCAACTGGATATTGCCCTGCCCCAAATTCACCATCCACACGGAAACGCGAAACCGGAATTGCATCACCACGCTGCGCCGCCATTTCACCCAGTGTTCCTGCGATTTCCGCCGGCGTATCCAGCGTCATCGCCGGCACAAAGTCGGGTGCAAAATTCGACACTGATGACGGCATATCAAATTTATGCAGGAATTCGGCCGCCCTATCAACCGCCGTCCAGTTTGCCTGAACAACATCCATCCCTTTTTTCTTATACGTCTTTTCAATTGCGGCCTTGGCACTGATTGCGGCCTGGCCAGGATCAATCACATTTGTCAAATTAAAGAAATTTAACATAATAAATGTATTTATACGATTCCCCAGTCCCAATTCTGCCGCCGCACGATTTGCGTCCAAGAAATACACATTCGCACGAATTCGCATTAAATGTTCCTGAACATCCCTGGGCAGATTTGCAAACGCCACATCTGGCGCCAAAGACGTGTTAATCATAACCGTCCCACCCACGCGCAGCCCCCGGAACACATCAAAACGTTGCGCAATCATAAAGTTTGACACACTTATAAAATCTGCCACTTCGACCAAATACTGACTTTTAATTGGCGCATCCGAAAAACGAATATGCGATGCGGTCAACCCACCTGACTTTTTCGAATCATAAACGGCATACGACTGGGGGTACAAATCAGAATTTTCCCCAACAATCTTAACAATATTTTTCACCGCCCCAACAGTACCATCACTGCCGATACCGTACAAAACAGCCGTTTTGAAATTTGGATCTTCGACTGCAAACGCAGGATCCGTTTTCAGCGACAATCCCGACAAATCATCTTCGATTCCGACGGTAAAGTTATGATGCAACGTGCCACGCATCAGGTTTTCATAAATCGCCTTGACATCGCGTGGCTTAAACTCTTTGGACCCCAGCCCATATCGCCCACCAAACACGGCGACCCCATTATCAACAACAGATTTAACATCCTGATACAGCGGTTCACCAATACTGCCCGGTTCCTTGGTTCTGTCCAATACTGCAATCGCGCGCACAGATTTTGGCAATACATTTTTGAAAGCGTCCACCGGGAACGGACGATACAAATGCACCTTGATCAATCCCAAACCATGTGGCAGATGTGGCAACGTTTCTTCAATTGTTTCGCACGCACTGCCCATGGCAACAATAACAAATTCTGCGTTTTCATCACCTACATAATCCACCAAATTATATCTGCGCCCCGTAAGTTCTGCAAATTCATCCATACATTTCTGAACAATTTCAGGCGTTTTTTCGTACAGTGGATTTGCGGCCTCGCGCCCCTGGAAATACACATCTGGATTTTGCGCAGTTCCACGAATCGTTGGCTTATCAGGTGTCATTCCCCGTGCCCGATTTTCCAAGACCAATGTTTCTGGAATCATTTTTTCCAACACTTCATCATCAATACGTATCAATCGCGATTCTTCGTGACTGGTGCGGAATCCATCAAAGAAATGTAAAAACGGCACACGCGCCCGCACAGTTGCCGCATGTGCAATCGCCGCCATATCATGGGCCTGTTGCACACTATGCGAAGACAGCATTGCAAAACCTGTTGAACGCACCGACATAACATCACTGTGATCACCAAATATTGACAACGCATGTGTCGCCAGCGCACGTGCCGCCACATGCATAACGAATGGTGTCTGTTCACCTGCAATTTTATACATATTTGGAATCATCAACAGCAATCCCTGGGACGCAGTAAATGTTGTCGCCAAACTGCCCATCTGCAACGCGCCATGCATTGCACCTGCGGCCCCTGCTTCGGACTGCATTTCAATAATTTGTGGAATTGCGCCCCAAATATTCTTTTTATGCTGGAACGACCACTCATCTGCCAATTCGCCCATTGTACTGCTGGGGGTGATTGGATAAATCGCCGCAAAGTCAACACATCTGTACGCAACGTCCGCCGCCGCCCAGTTTCCATCAACAATCAATTTAGACATAATACATTTCCTTCTTATACAATATTTGCATGAAACAAATGATACCCCCATTTTTCCCCCAAGGCAAGACTTTGTTCAGAAAAATCGATTGACAAACTCTATTTTTTGTATTAAGTTCAACACAACTAACCAACAAGGAACGAAACATGTCACAAATCATAACGATGAACGCTTCAAAAAGTCCAAACTACATCATAAAAATCGACAATCCTATTTCGGAACGCTATCAAATTTATATGCTGGGCGGTTTTAATTATAATGACACCACGGAACTGATTGGTAACCTGGGCGCGATTGTCCAAGATCTGCCACACAGACCGATATACAAACAGTCATCAAAACTAGTTTCACCATACAGCATCGACACAAATAAAAAACGCCCAGTTATCATTGATGTCTTTATTGACTCTAACGGTGGCAACATCCGCGTACTGCATGACATCACAACATTATTAAGCATCGCGAAAATGCGTGGTGCAATTATTCGCACAACCGTACTGTCTGGCGCCTACAGCTGTGGCAGTTTACTGGCCATCCAGGGCACCCCTGGGTTTCGGATTATGTCACAAAACGCAGAACACCTGATTCATTATGGTCGTCAGGCACTGGACATCACATCGGATTCAGCCAAAGAAGACGCATTGCAGTTCATTGATCGCAACAAAGATAAAGCATTTTCAAAATACGAACAATACACAAAAATACCGGCGAAAATTCTTGATGAAATCAAAGAATATTCCATGGACAAACATTTAGACGCCAACACCTGTTTAAAATACGAACTGTGCGATTGGATTATCACAGAAACAGGCAACCTAAAGGGACGCACACGATAAAAAACGGGGCCACGGCCCCATTTTTTATTCTTTGGTATTTTCTGAAAAATCCATTTGTGCATCTGACTTCCCACCCAAATCCGTAGGTGTCATAATGCTGCGCGACTTAACCTTGTCCATTGCCAATACCATTTCCATCGCACGTTGCAACTGATAATCACGCGCATCTTTTTCTTCGTCACTTAACTCTTCAAACGGTGTTTCTTCTTCATCTGAATCCTTGTCTTCCTTATCCGATTTTTTCTTATCCTTCTTTTTTGCCTTATCATTCTTCAATGAATTTTTAAATGACGCTTCTGAATACATACTTTCTTTCTTTTCCAGCACTTCGACTTTGGAATGCAGAACCTCTACATCTGGGGTAATACCTTCATTTTGAATGGACCGCCCCGATGGTGTATAATAACGCGCAATCGTGATATGAATTGCGGTCCCATCACCCAATGGCTTTTGCTGTTGCACACTGCCCTTGCCAAAAGATTGCGAACCCATAACCAACCCGCGCCCATTATCCTGCAAAGCCCCCGCCACAATTTCCGACGCCGATGCAGACCCATGGTTAATCAGCACCACAACCGGCTTTCCATTCACCATATCCCCAGGTTTTGCAAAAACCCGTTCTATATCAGACTTTTCCTTTCCACGCGTTGATACAATCTCGCCCCCATCTAAAAACGCATCAGACACATCAATTGCCGCCGTCAAATAACCACCCGGATTATTGCGCACATCAACGACATATCCAACGACATCATCTTTTTCTAATTCTTTCAGTGCCTTGGTCAAATCACGCGATGTCGTCGCCCCAAAATCAGAAATACGCACATACCCAATTTTTGGCGTATCCTTGTCATCTGGATCTGCATCCGCCAACATTTTCACATCATGTTTGACAGATTCCACCTTAATAATTGCGCGTTTCAGCGTCATCTCGCGCGGTTCACCATCATCAGATACCACTGTCAATTTCACCTTGGTGCCTGGGCGCCCCTTCATCTTTTTCACCGCCTGATTCAGCGTTAAATCAAAGACCTGTTCATCATCAATGTGGGTAATATAATCACCTGCCTTAATACCCGCCTTGTCTGCGGGTGTATCATCGATTGGCGAAATTACACGCACCGCGCCACGGTCACTGGTGATTTGAATCCCCAGCCCCCCAAATTCACCATGTGATTTATCATTAAATTCTTTAAAATCGTCCGCCGACAAATACGAAGAATGCGGATCCAGCGCCCCCAACATACCGTTCATTGCGGCCTCTAACATCTTTTTTTCATCTGCTTCTTCTACGAAATTATCACGCGCAACCTCAAACACCAAGGCCAGCTTTTTCAGTTCTTCATAAATCTGTTCATCTGTTAAATGTACAATTGGCTCTTCTTTTTTCTTTTTTGGCGCCGCCACGCAATCCATTACCGGCACACACAACATCACAGCAATCAATAATTTTTTGAACATAAATCCACCCTTTCCTATTAATACCTCACCAGGATAAAACAAAATAATATCTCATTCAACACGAATTTTTTTTAAAGAAAATAAAAACACAAAAACTTGACAAATTATTTTTATGGACTATATTTACTATGCAACGGAACCAAAGGACATACAGCATGTCACCACAAAGACCAAAATTAACGACAAAGAAACTGATTGCCCAGAAACGTGAAGAGCTGGACAAATCCTTTGCAGACTTTTCATCTGTAAAACGCACCAACAACCTAAATTGGTTGCGTCGTCAAATTGCATTCGAAGAGCCCCAGGTATTATGCCCGGTTCCTAAACAATATCTTGACGACACAAACATGTCCAATATCGCAACCACGTATGATTATATCATAGAAAACGCATCCCAAGAAATCACAGTCGAAGGCATCCGTGCAATACATGATATGTTATGCAAAGACACAAACATAGACGGTTACAGATTCAGAACAACGAACTGCAAATTAAAAATGAGCATTAATGGAATGACATACAATGCGCCTGATTACAGCATGATAGAATACGAATTATGCCAAATTGTCTATAATTTGAACCATTCTAAACGTGATGTATTAACACGCGCATATGACATTCACTATGAATTAATAATGCTGCAACCATTCGACGATTTTAACAAACGCACCGCCCGTCTGATTATGAACTGGGTATTATTGCGTAATGG
>JAZROU010000074.1:0-16449 GCA_045648865.1 Candidatus Enterousia sp. | reverse complement strand
CAACCATTGATTACAAAACGATTTAGCTGGGCAAATATTTCATAGTCGGTTTTGTCACGCTCGATTGTTACCAGCATGTTGCCACGTGCAGAATCCATAATGGAAAATGTCTGGGCGTCGTGCTTTAACGAATAAACAAAGTTTTTATAGACGTTGCCATTATAGATTAAGCTTTCCGCAGATAGTGCAATGTTCACAGGCATGTTAAATAATGTCAGCAATGGGGTGTTTGTCCGGAATTCAAGTTCGGCATAGTTGTCGATAAATGCCTGGTTTAAAAATGTGTCCAGATGCAGTTCGGGTGTATGTAATGTGATGTCGTTGTCAGATGCACTGCCGATGAATTCATGGCCGTTTATTGTCAGGGTCAGGTTTGATATCTTGCCGTCTTGGTAAAAACCAGAAATTATGTATTCGGAATCGTTTACAGATTGTAAATCAATGTCTGGCAGCCAGGCCTTGAAACTGGTGCCAGTCAGATGAAAGTAGTTGTCGTGGGTCGATAATTTCCAATTGCCATTGTATGGGGTGAATGTCACCATGCCGTTTTTCCATGAAAAATCACCGCGGTCACTTTTCATAAATTCGGGTAAAAATGGAATGTCGGTGTCCAGAAATTCCAGGGTTTTGTTCTTTGCAAAATTATATGTGGCGTGTGTCTGGGTGTTATCGATTTCATATGTGCCACCAATGTCTGAAAACTGAAACGAAATACGACCGTGTGTCCCCAGACGTTTTACCATGTTCATGAATTTGTCGCCTGATGGCATTGGGGTGTCAGATTGAACCGATATTTCAAATTTATCGTCATCGACAGACAGGCTGCCAGACATGTCGCCGTATGAAAACATTGTGCATTTCCATTTTTGCGGCGTTCCAGAAAACAGGCACATGGAATTTACACCGTCAATCGGCATCGTTATCATCAAATTTTCGGCCCCGTTTTTTGTTATCGTGCCGCCAGTTATTGCAATGTCATCGGCGACAATGTTGCTGATTTGTAATTTGTCCTGGGTGCCAATGGCCTGGATTCGCAGGTGATGGAAATTGTGGTCGATGAATTTTAGGTTTCCATAGAAATCAAGGTTCAGGCTGGTTTTATGAATCAATTTGCCAGGTGATGTTAAAAATGAGAAGTCATAATTTATATCATCTGATACCAATTGAATGGTCTTGTTGCCATTCGCAGATACGTCAATGTTGCCAGATATGTGGTCGGTGTTTATGTTGGATAGCTTATATCCCGCGCCACCGTCCCATTCAAAGTTTGCGGTTAATTTTATAGGCTGGGAGGTGCGCTGGGATTTGAACCCAAACCAGGAATTTATATCGTTTGTTTCAATTGATATGTGGCCCCGTATTGTCCCGTCAGAAAACATTTGGCCAGTTATTTCCAGGTCATTGTTTTTGTTCGTTATTCTGAACGTGTCGCCAATAAATTCAACGTCGTATTTGTGCGTATCTGTTCGAACCGTGCCGTGAAATTCGCCGTTTGCAAACTGGGCACGTATAACGTGAAATTCACGGCCCATAAACTTAATGTTACTGTTGTGGATTTCAATTGTGTGGTTAAAGTTAACAGGTGATAATTTATCAATCGTTATGTCCGCATCATATATTATAACCGCATTTTTTAGCTGGGCATTTTGGATGTCAAAAAAATCATGAAATGGTATCGATAACATCACAGAACCAATTCGTGCCGTTGGTACAATAACATCGTGGGCAACAATTGTGGCCCCACCAATCAGGCTGAAATGAATGTCGCCGTTTAATTTCGCCGGAACAGACATTTGTTCATAAATCGATTTTTCAATTATTGGACGAAATTTGTTCAATGTTATCATCGGTGGAATGATTATGGCGGATAAAACCACGACGCTGAATATGCATGCCAGCGCCCATAAAATTCGACGTTTGTATTTGGGTTTTAATGCCATTCTCGTCCCCTTGCTTTTTTATTATAATGGATTATATTAAGAATTGTGAATAAAAAAATGAAACGTGCAGAATTTTATCTTGAAAGTTCATATAAACCCATGGGGGACCAGCCAACTGCGATAACAGAACTGGTCGATGGGGTCAATGCAGGAAAACAATCCCAGGTTTTATTGGGGGTTACGGGATCTGGTAAAACATTTACAATGGCAAATGTTATTGCAAAATTAGGGCGGCCGGCACTGATTATGGCGCCAAATAAAATTCTGGCCGCGCAGCTGTATACGGAAATGAAGTCGTTTTTTCCGCGAAATCATGTGGAATATTTCGTGTCGTATTATGATTATTATCAGCCCGAAGCATATATGCCAACAACGGATACTTATATCGATAAAGACGCGTCTATAAATGAACAGTTGGATCGTATGCGTCACAGCGCGACACGTGCCATGCTGGAAGAACGTGACGTTGTTGTTGTATCCAGTGTGTCCAGTATTTATGGTATGGGATCGCCTGAACAATATGCGGGGATGAAATTTGTTCTGGGGGTTGGGGATGTTATGTCAATGCGCGATGTTATGCGGGCACTGGTCGATATTCAGTATAAAAGAAATGACGCCGCGTTTGCACGTGGGGATTTTCGTGTGCGTGGTGATACGCTGGATATATTTCCATCACATGCAATGGACAGGGGATGGAAAATATCGTTCTGGGGGGACGAAGTCGAAGAAATTTGGGAATTTGATACATTAACCGGGGCGCGTTTGCAAAAATTAGACAGGGTGGCGATTTATCCAAATACACACTATGCCACGCCAATGCCCAGTGTGTTGCAGGCGATATCGCAAATTCGTACAGATCTGAAAGAACGATTGGCATACTTTCATGAAAATATGAAATACATAGAAGAACAACGTCTGCGAGAACGTGTGAATTTTGATATTGAAATGATGGAAAGTACGGGGACCTGTCGCGGGGTGGAAAATTATTCGCGGTATTTATCGGGACGGTTGCCCGGACAGCCACCGCCAACATTGTTCGAATATTTACCAAAAGATGCGATTTTATTTATTGATGAAAGTCATGTGACCGTGCCGCAAATCGGCGCAATGAGCCGCGGTGACCGTGCACGTAAAGAAACTTTGTCGCAATATGGATTTCGATTGCCGGCATGTGTTGATAATCGGCCGTTGACATTTGATGAATGGGACAGTCTGCGCCCCCAGACCATATTTGTATCGGCAACGCCTGCGGATTGGGAAATGGGGCAGGCCGGTGGGGTTGTGTCTGAACAGGTTATTCGCCCCACAGGTTTATTAGACCCGATATGTGAAGTACGACCAACGGAACATCAGGTTGATGATTTGCTGGATACTGTGAAAAATGTGTCCGGTCGTGTGTTGGTGACAACACTGACCAAAAAAATGGCAGAACAATTGACAGATTATCTGAATGAAAATAATGTCAGGGCAAAGTATTTGCACAGTGATATAGAAACGCTGGAACGTATAGAGCTGTTGCGCGAATTGCGTATGGGGAAATTTGATGTTTTGGTTGGAATTAATTTGTTGCGCGAAGGGCTGGATGTGCCAGAATGCGAATTGGTGGCCATTATGGATGCAGACAAAGAAGGGTTCTTGCGTTCGACGCGGTCACTGATTCAGACAATTGGGCGGGCGGCGCGTAATGCAAATGGGCGTGTGATTTTGTATGCGGATAAAATTACGGATTCTATGAAAAGTGCGCTGGATGAAACGGTACGTCGTCGCGAAAAACAAATGGCGTATAATACGGCCCATGGAATTGTGCCAAAAACTGTGACCAAGGCAATATTTGCCGAGGTCGGTGAAAAACAAGAAAAAACAGACAAGGCACGCAGATTTGTCTATGATAAATCGGGCGGGGTGATGGATGCGGATTCGATACGTCGTGATATTAAAAAACTGACCCAGCAGATGCACCGTGCCGCAGAAGATTTAGAATTTGAATTGGCCGCAGAAATTCGTGACCAGATTCATAAACTGGAAGATGACCTGTTGTTGGTAGAGTAGGTGAAACATGATTAATGTAAATGAAATAATTGCTGTAAACGGGATTTATATTTCGCAACTGTATGCAAATTGGTATGCGGTAGAGGTGTTGGTGCAACGTGAAAACAGTATTTTCAGAATCAGATATCCGTATAAATTAATTGGTGATGCGCAAAATGCTTTGAATCAAATAAAGCATGGACAGAAAAATATAAAGGCGCCTGATTACAGACCGGTTGTTCATGTGTTGAATCAAGGAAGGGGATTATGAAAGAATATTTTTTAGAAAATGTTGAACAAATGCGGGCGTGGGCGCGGGATTTTGCGCAAACGCTGGTTGTGCCGTGTGTTGTTGCGTTGCACGGGGATTTGGGAATGGGAAAGTCTGAAATTGCGCGCAGTGTTATTAAAACGCTGCGTGGGGCGGATACGGTTGTTCCCAGTCCGACATTTACAATCGTGCAATCGTATGATGGAATTTCACACTTTGATTTGTATCGGGTCGAAGATGCGTCGGAATTGGTTGAGATTGGGCTGGGGCATGCGATTCAAAATGATATAACGCTTATTGAATGGCCCGAAATCGCCAACGATTTATTGCCAGATGATACAATTCATGTATATATCGCCGCGCATGGTGATGGGCGCGTTGTTCGTGTTAAATAAAATTCGTTGTGTTTCAATGGATGTGTAAAAATCCCCCGTTTGGGGGATTTTTATACCATAAATGGCAGGTTTTCCAGTGTGCCTTCGGCAACACGGACATTGACGTCAATCATCATGAATACTGAATCTGGTGTGCGCATTGCGTGTTCGGCAAATATTTCGGAATCCAGCAGGTGGCTGGTATTGACGGACAGTCGTGTTATTAAATGGTCGTCGTCCAGCAATGTGTAAATCGGTCCAATGTCGCGTGGTGTGTTTGCGCCAATTTCGTGTTCGTTTTGTGGACAACGCAGGCCGTCCAGAATCGTTTTTACACGGTTGTCAATGTCGGAACGTGGGACCCCAACAATTTCTGGGTGCAACATTTGTATGTCCAGTTCAGCAATCAGTTTTAAATTAGGTGTAATAATCGGATTCCAATCAATGCCACCAATGTGACGGGTGGTTACAGGGCTTTTGGTTGGGTTCGGGACCATGTACTGGGTCAGGTTGTTCCATGGGCTGTGTTCAACCAGCTTTTTTAATTGTGGGTGAAACTGCATGCGGATGTCTGCGATATGCTGGGCCCGCTTTTTAGGATTGATTAAAATGTCACCAAAATATAATAACTTAAATTTCATAAAATTCCCCTTTTTTCTTGATAATTATACCAGAAATTGCTATGTTTTACACAGAAAAAAGAAAGGAATGTTAAATGGCAGTGAATAATGAATATACAGGGGATTCGATTAAGGTTCTGAAAGGACTGGAGGCCGTTAAAAAACGCCCAGGTATGTATATCGGTGACGTTGGCGAAGGTGGAAACGGTCTGCACCATATGATTTATGAAGTCGTAAATAATTCTATTGACGAAGCGATGGCAGGGTATGCGGATACGGTGTATGTGTCGCTGAATCCAGATGGCAGCACAACAATTCGTGATAATGGGCGTGGTATGCCATTTGATATCAATCATGATACGGGACGCAGTGCGTTGGAACTGATTATGTGCGAACTGCACGCTGGGGGTAAGTTTGATAACGAAGGCAGTGGCGCGTACAAGGTGTCGGGTGGTTTGCACGGGGTTGGTGTGTCAGTGGTAAACGCGTTGTCAACATGGCTGGAGGTTAAGGTGTGGCGCGGCGATAAAGAAGCGTTTATGTCGTTTGCAGATGGTGTGCCAACGTGCGATTTGAAAATTACTGAAAATAAATCAGGGATTCAGCATGGGACCGAAGTGACATTTAAACCGTCGCCAGATACGTTCACAGGGACTGAATTTAGTTTCGATACATTGGAAACGTGGTTGCGGGAACAATCTTATTTAAATGCAAATGTGAAAATTATCTTGCAAGATTTGCGCGCAGGAGAGGTCAAAGAACGTGAATTTCATTCGGTTGATGGGTTAAAGGGGTTCGCAACGTATCTGGATAAATCCAAGGAATTGTTGAACAAAGACCCAATTCAGATGATAAAACAGTTGGATGATACCTATATTGAAATTGTTCTGCAATGGACGACGGCGTATACGGAAACATCGTTATGTTTTACCAATAATATTCCAAACCGTGATGGCGGGACGCATTTAGCAGGATTTCGTGCGGGACTGACACGTGCAATTAATAAATATATTTCAGAGAAGGGGACGAAAAAAGATATTAATCTGTCGGGGGAAGATTTTCGTGAAGGGCTGACCAGTATTATCAGTGTGAAAATTCCAGACCCTAAATTTGGATCCCAGACCAAAGATAAATTGGTGTCCAGTGAAGTGCGCCCAATTGTGGAAAGTACTGTGTCAGAGTTGCTGTATGAATTCTTGGATGAAAATCCGCAGATTGCAAAAACAATTGTTGATAAGATTATAGAGGCCGCAACCGCAAGAGAGGCCGCACGCAAAGCGCGTGAACTGTCACGTAAAAAAACGGGGCCGGAACTGGGTGGGTTGCCCGGTAAATTGGCGGGATGTTCAGAACGCGACCCGGCAAAATGCGAACTGTTTATTGTTGAGGGGGATTCGGCGGGTGGTACCGCAAAGCAGGGGCGTGACCGCAAAACCCAGGCGATTTTGCCGTTGCGTGGTAAAATATTGAACGTTGAACGTGTGCGCTTTGATAAAATGCTGGGGTCGGATACTATTGGTGCCCTGATTACAACAATGGGTGCGGGTATTGGCAAAGATGACTTTGATATCGAAAAAATGCGTTATCACAAGGTTATTATCATGACCGACGCGGACGTTGACGGTCAACATATTCAGACGTTGCTGATGACATTCTTTTATCGTCATATGCCACAGGCGATTGAACGTGGTTATATATATGTTGCAAAACCGCCACTTTATGGTGTGACACGCGGAAAACAGCAGATTTATTTGCAGAACCAGCGTGAAATGGATGATTACCTGATGGAACAGTTGGCAACGGACGGTATGATTGAAACATCCACAGGTGTGCAGGTGTCGGGTGCGGATTTGAAACGTCTGTTGGGATTGGTGTTGGATATGCGCAATATCTTGCAGCCGTTGAATCACATTATGCCGTTGCGTTTTGTTGAGGCGTTGGCATTAAATGGTGCGTTTGAAAGTGAAAGCGCGGATGTGTTCGAAAATGTGCAACGTATGCTGGATGCCCAGGAACTGGAATTTGAACGTGGATGGAAAGTGTCGGCAAATGATGCGGGTATTGAAATTACGCGTACTTTGCGCAGTGTGCGCGAAACATATGTTTTGCCACGTGAAAAAATTAATGGGATGGAACTGCGCAGTTGGCACAAAATGGATGGGCGTGCAGAATTAATGGAAACGTTCAGCAAACCAACGGTCCTGCGTGTAAAGTCCAAGAATCAGAAAATCTGGGGGGCGTTAAAGTTGTTGGATACGGCCTTTGAATATGCAAAAACAGGTTTAAAGATTCAACGATACAAGGGTTTGGGGGAAATGAATGCCGAACAGTTGTGGGAAACAACAATGGATCCAAATCATCGTTCGCTGTTCCAGGTTAAAATTGATGATGCAGCCAAGGCGGACGAGGTTGTGTCAATGCTGATGGGGGATGTTGTTGAACCCAGACGTGATTTTATCGTGGAAAATGCGCTGGATGCGAATTTGGACGTATAATGATAATGGCGCGGGTTTCCGCGCCATAAATTTGCGGGGAATTTTACATGGCAGATGGAATTGTAAATTGGGGCAAGTCTGGGAAAGAAAAGCTGACCGAAGAATTACATAAATTAGAGGCCGAGGTTGAAGCCCTGGGGACGGCGGTGTCTGATGCACAAATCTGGCATAAAAAGGCCAGAATAGAACAGATAAAAAAAGAATTGGCGCGGCTGGAATCGCCGGCGGGTAAACTTAATGCGGGTACCGATAAATTAAACCAAATGATGGCCGCACAAAATCAGGGGGCGCAATTATCCCCAGATCAATTGGCGGCAATCGGGGCAGGGCGCGGATAAAATGGACTTTTCGCGGGATTGGTTTTTTGATTTAGATGCGCGTCTGCGTGCGGCAGGGCTGGACAGTGATGCGCAATCGTTTGACGAGATTTTGGAAAACCTGCGCGCGCGAAGAATTTATGATGCAGATGCGTTTGCAGCGCATTGCACCTATGTGATTTTGGCAGGCGGTTTTTCACAACAAACAGCAAAAAAAATTCATGAAAAAATTATGGGTGCGTTGCGTAAATTTGGCGCAGATTACAATCTGATAATTGAATTGTTTAATAATAAAAATAAAGTTAACGCCATTTGTAAAATCTGGGAAAATCGACAGCCGTTGCGGGATGGATATTATGCGTTGGACACACTGGATGATAAATTAAATTATTTACAAAAGTTGCCGCATATTGGGAAAATTACCGCAAATCATCTGGCGCGTAATTTGGGTGAAGATGTTGTAAAGTATGACATTTGGATTCAGCGTTTGGGATGCGCGTTCGTAAATAAAAATTTGCCCGTTGATAATGGGAATTTGTCGCCCGAAATCAGGTCGGCGTGTGATGATATGTTTGCACATTTGTGTGTTGAGACTGGATTGCCACGTGGGTATGTTGATGTGGTTTTGTGGAAAGGACTTCAACAAGGGTTGATAGAACTATGAATGTGAAAATTGAACAATCTTGGAAAGATGCGTTAAGTGCCGAATTTGATAAGGATTATTTTATCAAATTAACGGAATTTGTGCGTGGGGAATATTTGTCTGGGAAAACGGTGTATCCCGCGCCACAAAATATCTTTAATGCATTTAATTTGTGTCCGCTGGATAAGGTCAGGGTTGTGATTATTGGTCAAGACCCATATCATGAACCAGGCCAGGCACACGGACTTTGTTTTTCGGTGTTACCGCCAACGCCAATTCCGCCGTCGCTGCAAAATATTTACAAGGAAATTGAATCTGATTTGGGACGAAAATCTGTGACAAATGGGGATTTAACACACTGGGCAAACCAGGGGGTGTTGTTGTTAAATTCAACATTAACTGTTCGGGCGCATGCGGCCGCATCACATGCAGGGCGCGGTTGGGAAGAATTTACCGACGCGGTTATTCGGGCGGTTAGTACCCGCGATAATATTGTATATATGTTGTGGGGTGGGTACGCCCAGAAAAAGGCCGCGTTTGTAAATGCGGAAAAAAATTTGGTGCTGAAAAGTGCCCATCCGTCACCATTGTCGGCATATCGCGGTTTTTTTGGAAATAAACATTTCAGTCGTGCAAATCAATATTTGGTCAGCTGTGGAATGTCGCCAATTGAATGGTAATAAAAAAAGCACCGTTTATTTGGTGCTTTTGTTGCAAACATTGCATTTAGGGATGTGGGTTCGGGACCGTAATAGGCCCAGTTGTTTGTTCGTGCAGTGTCCGCATTGTACGCATTTTTTTGCGTATTTATATTATTATATGTTTTTATGGCAATTTGCCATAGGTCTGTATTCCGATTATATCGCACGCAATAAATACCCGCGACGAAACATGCATTTTCGATAAGAACCAACAGATTTAGATGTTGTGTTGCGTGGGACAGACATCAGGCTGCGCTGGCCAACGTCGCGGTATTCGTTTGACTGGAATGTGACCCACAGGCCGTCCCAATCGGGCATAACCGCCGATTGGTTCGGGGCGATTAATTTGGCAATGCGTGATCTGGGCTGGTGCGCGGGTTTGGTTATGCCCAGGCATGCCTTGTGATCGCGGACAAACTGTTCGGTTGTGACCGCTTCGTTTTCCCAGTTCAGGACCGTTGCATCATCAATGCTGCCGCGGTTGACAGATGCGCATGAGGCCAAAATAATTAATGATAAAATGCTTAGGAACTTCATTCTCATACCTGGTATTATAATTTAATTGCCTTTTGGGGGCAATAGTTTTTATAATGTAAAAAAAAGAGAGAAGGAACAACGCCCATGGCAATCAGTGTACAACAGTTTATTAAGTTGGCGAATTATTATAATCAGACGGCAATGCTGATGTCTGCGATTTGTGTGCAAAAAGGTGGAATCGCAATGGAAAACTATGCCGGACGATTCTTTATGGCAGATGTGCTGGAATATATCGTTGAATATGGGCACAGGTTGGTTCAGCAAAATAAAAATGTGTCGCCAGAAATTGTGGCTTTGGTTAATAGGTTCGCGGCTCAGTTTGAAAAAGTGCGTGATTTAACAACGCCAACACAAAAACCAATTCATGAAATGACATTGGAAGAATTTGAACGCATAATGAATATCTAGAGGGGAAATAAAATGAAGTGTGCAGGGTTTTTATTGTGGGTCGCATGTGCAGGGGTTGTTTGTGGATGTGCACAAAAACAGCAACAGCAAGAACTGATGGTTGATAACATAACAGTTGTTGATGAATTGGTAATTGATGAAAATTCTGTGCCAATTTTTCCGAAAAAGGCGGCACTGACCACGGATACAGCACGTCGGTTTTCGGTGGAATTGCCAATGCGGTGCGAAGTTGACTGGGATAATCAAAGCGTTGTGTCTGTGGTGCCGGCCGAAAAGATTGAAATGGTTCGACTGGGGACAGGGGATGCGTTGCCAGAATTGCAGGTTTCAGATTATGAATTTAAAAATTTAACTGTGAAAAATGCGCTGGATAAATTGCTGGATGGTACGGATATCGCAGTCGTAGAACAGGGTGCGCTGTATGAAAAAATTACCGGAACGATTTCGTCAGGTAATTTGGCGGATGCGGTGGAACTGATGACGAAAATGGGGCGGGTGTATTATTCTTATGATGCGCATAATGGCGAATTGAATTTGTCGCATCGTGGAAAGTGGCTGATTAAAATGCCCCAGGATCAGACCATAATAATGGCTTTGCTGGATGCAATGCATGGGGCCGATATGCGAAATCTGCTGGTTGATTGGGGGGATAAAACGGTTGTGTTCGAAGGTAATTATCAGACCGAACGCGAAGTGGCAAAAATAATCGCCGATATTTCAGGAAAAAAATATATGCTGGCCTGGGATATAGACGTGTATCGCGTGTATCCGCGTACAGATAACCCAATTGTGTGGATGAATTTGTTACCGGCGTTTGGTGAAAAAAATATAAAAATGTCAATTCCGGGTGTTGTTGGGCGTGCACTGGTCGTGGGACCCGAAATTAATACCAAGACGTTACAGGAATTTTTGGCGCAGCAGGCAAATGTTGTTCTGGTGTCGCAGGGGACGTTTGCGATTCCAAATGGTTGGCAGTCGCGGTTTGATATCGGACAGTGCGGACGGGAAGAACGTTTGGAAACAGATTTGACCATTGGGGCGACGGGTACGTATGGGGACTTTGGCGGGCGTGATAAAATCGATGCGAAAATCGTATTGCGTACAGGACAGGGGGAACTGAGTTCGTTTAATATCCCGTCAACGATTGGTGATAACTATGTTCTTATCGGTATTCCAACACATTCGTTTGTGACCACACCGGAAACATTGGTGTCGCCATTTGCAGAACTGGTGGTGTTTATGTCGCCACGTGTTATTTCAATTGCAGATAATGCAGGTGTACAACAATCAAATGAACTGATAGGCGATGCATTGCGGGATTTTTTAAGAGAATAAGGATTGGCTAATGTTTTCAAGGCTGGAACGAAAAATTGCATTTAGATATCTGGGCGCAAAAAAGCGCGGGTTTGGGTCTGTAATTTCGTGGGTGTCGCTGATTGGTATTATGTTGGGGGTGGCGACGCTGATTGTGGTGATGTCAGTTATGGGTGGTTTTCATGACACATTGCTGGGGCGGATTGTTGGAATGAATGGGCATGTCGTTGTTTATCACCAAGATGGGGCGATTTCTGATTTTGATTTCTTAATTGATAAGATGAAGCAAAACAAGGCCGTCGCACAACGCGTGACATCAATTGTTCCAATCGCCGAAGGTCAGGTTATGGCAACCGCCAATGGCAATAATACCGGGGCAATGGTGCGCGGTATTCGTATGTCTGATTTGGCGGCAAAAACCCAGACAGGTACACGTATTTATGGCAAAGATTTGGCGGCAATCGCAGATGGTGAATTGGTGGCGGGGGCGTCGCTGACCCGCGCGCTGCGCGTTGGTATGGGGGATAATATTTCGTTGGTGTCGGCAAATAATGCAACGCCAACGCCATTTGGGTCAATGCCACGGATTATGTCATATCCGGTGATGAGTTCGTTCTTTATGGGAATGTATGAATATGATTCAGGGTATATTTTTATGCCATTGGAAACGGCGCAAAAATATCTGAATATTGGAAATGGGGTTACACACATTGATTTGTTCCTGGATAATCCCGAAGATACCACTGCAGTGGTGGAATCGTTGGGTCGATTGTTGCCAGAAGGTTTTGTGGTGCGTGATTGGCGCGATTTAAACCGCGGATTTGTTGGTGCATTGCAGGTGGAATCAAATGTTATGTTTTTAATACTGTTGTTGATTGTGATTGTGGCGGCGTTTAATATTGTGTCGTCCTTGGTTATGTTGGTCAAAGATAAAAACAAAGATATTGCGGTTTTGCGCACGTTTGGGGTGTCGCGCAGGTCTATGATGAAAATATTTATTTTGTCGGGGACGTCAATCGGGGTGATTGGGGCATTCTTTGGCACGATATTTGGGGTGTTGGTCGCGATTTATATTGAACCAATTCGCCAGTTTTTTCAGTGGTTGACGGGGCGCGATTTGTTCCCAGCAGAGCTGTATTATTTATCAGAACTGCCGTCCAAGTTGATTTGGACAGATGTGTTGGGAATTGCGCTGATTGCGGTGTTGTTGGCGTTTTTGGCAACGCTGTATCCTGCGTGGAAGGCGGCAAATACAGACCCTGTTGAGGTGTTGAGAAATGAATAAAAATACAAAATTTGAAAATGCGGAATCGATTGTGTCACGTAAAAATATTTTGCGTGAATGGTCGGCGATAGAGTATGAATTTAGCCCACCGTCTGCGTTGAAGTGTGAACAACGATATGCGCAGTATGGAATAAAATTGCCGTTTAAAATTTATTATCAGTACAAGATGCCGTTTGGTCTGGAATCGTCGTATGATTTGTTGTTCTGGTTAAAGTTTGGCGATAAAAGATTCGCGTTGCCTGCAACTGAAGAAGAGTGGACTAAGCTGAATCGCATAAATGTTAATGATATGTGTGAGTATGATAAAAAGTTGATGGAATTTTGTCGCACGGTTTCATATGACCAATTTGGTGCACTGGTAGATTGGGCAAAACAATTGTCGCCGGATGATATGATTGCGGAAATTAAGCGGTTGAATCCGGAATTGGCAAATGTAAAAACGGATTCTAAGACAAGTGCGATTTCGAATCCGTTGAGGGATTTTATTCAGGGGGTTGCATATGGTTTTGCGCCAGAAGATATTGATTTATGTTTGAGTTCAAAGCATGGCGAGTTGCAGAAAGTTATGGAAAATCCGCGTTATCAAAATTTGAGATTTGGACATTTTACAACACCTGAACATTATGAAGCTTTATTGGTCGCAGAACAGCAGATTCAACAAATAGAGCAGGCAAAACAAAATAATGGGAAAGAATAAATGGCGAATATTTTAAATTCTTTGTCAAAGGTTAATCGTGGCGATGTGGTTATGTCGGTGCGTGATATCAAGCGGACATTTATGGAAGGTGGACAACCATTGCATATCCTGCGTGGGGGCGGATTTGATCTGCACCGTGGTGAAATTATTGCACTGGTCGGGGCATCGGGGTCGGGTAAGTCGACGTTGTTGCAATGTGTGGGTTTGCTGGACAAGCCAAGTGCTGGCAGTATTTTAATTAATGAAATGCCAGTGCAAAAGATGGATGAAGATATGCGTACCCAAATCCGACGCAAGAAAATTGGATTTGTGTATCAAAAGCATAATTTGTTGGCAGATTTTACGGCGCTGGAAAATGTTATGTTGCCAATGTTGGCAAATGGACTGGATGAAAATGTGGCGCGGGGGCGGGCGATGAAGCTGTTAAAGGCCGCAAATGTCGCGCACAGGGCGTCGCATGTTCCCGGGGAAATGAGTGGTGGCGAACAACAACGCACCGCCGTTGCACGCGCGTTGGCAAATGGGCCAGATATTTTATTGGCAGATGAACCAACGGGCAGTCTGGACCCAATGCATGCGGGCGCAGTGTTTGATTTACTGATGGATTTGGTGCGAAAAAATAAAATGGCAATGCTGTTTGTGACGCATGATATGAATCTGGCATCGCGCGCCGACAGAACAATTACCATTGACAATGGGATTGTGGGATAATATTTTTTATATACAAGGAGAGAAATATGAAAAAAGATAAAAAAGTTCAAGTTATTCATACGAGGCGTCAAAAGATTTTTGGCTGGTTGGCATTGGCTGCGTTATTCGGATGTGGGGTAATGGTTGGTCTGGTGGTTAATGGTCGTCCCGCCCCAGTTGCCGAGGTAGAGCAGGTGGCCGTGTCGGCGCCTGTTGTGGATGCACAGCCAAAAGAAACCTGTGAAATTATAGAGGAATTGTTGTTAGAGCACTTGGCCCCGATGGATAGCCAGGATGTGCGTGACCATGAATATAATATTGATGTTTATGAAAAACTGGTTATGAATGGCTGTTCACAAAATCAGCAGAAATATCATAATGCGGCGCAACGTGAACGTCAGATGGTTATGGAGTTACTGATTTCTGAGACGGAGCAGCATGAGGCGGTGCAGCGGACGTGCGAACAGATTGAAACACTGTTGTTGCAGAAATTGCCAGAAGCGAATGGTATTTCTGAATACAGGATTGATAGGGCGAAAATTTATGCGAATTTGTCAGAACGCGGGTGTGCGGAAAATAGTGCCAAGTATGTTGATTTGGCAAAACAAGAATTAGAAATCGCGCGTGCGTTGGAAGACGATGAATTTGAAAACCAAGAGACAATCGAGGTTGTTGAGACGTATAAAAGACTGAATATGCAGGCGGCCGCAGAAGAGATTTTTGAAACCGCCAAGAAGTTAACAAATCCCACGATTGACTTTATATTAGAAGTTGAAAAAATCATTAATGAACAATAGGTTAATGTTATGAAATTACTTTTTGCTTTAATGCTAAGTTGTGTTGTGTTGCCTGTGTTCGCGGATGATGTGCCGGCGGTTGTTGACCGGGTTGGGTGTTCGGATATATCGCTGCGTATTTCAGAACTGGGGGCGATAGAGGCGCCATCAGATGAACAGTTGGACGAATTGGCAGAACTGAAGGTGGAATATCGCAAAAAGTGCGCTGTGTCGGCGCGGGGGCGTCGGACGTCTGCGGATGCCCATGTTGTAACACAAGGGGTTGCAATGGTTGAAACAACGCCCGAACAGGTGGTCGATACGTCAGAAGTCATGTTGGCAGAACAGGTGGTCGCAGAACCAGAGCCGGTTCAGGAAGAGATTACACCCGAACAGGAATTGGCAAATCTGGATGCAGGATTATGCGCAGATGGCAGTGTACCAAATAAATTTGGTTGCTGTGGGGATGAAATATTTAAGGATTTAGGGGATACTGTGTTTGCGTGTTGTCCCAGGGGTGATGTGACGGGGGATTGTTTTCCACCGCTTAGATAAACTGTAATCGCGAAGATTTGTTTATAATAAGGGGATAAAAAGATGAAAAAGTGTATGAATTCGTGTGTGGCGGTTGTTGTGGCATTCTTGGTCGGGTTTGTTCTGGGGATGTGGGCATTTGCCAGTCGTGATGCATTGGCACCCAGTGATGTGTCGGTGTGCAATAGTGGTGATGTGCCAGATAAAAATGGATGCTGTCCGGGCGAAGTGTATACAGATATGGATGATTTGGGTTTTAATTGCTGTCCAGAGGGTGGTGGTGATTGCTTTCCGCCGTTGCGTTGAATTGTGTGCTTGTAAAAACAGTGGGGGTTGTGTAATAATATAACCAGGACAGGATGGTGAATATGTTAAAGAATTTATTGTTGTCTTGTGTAATTGTGTTTGCAGGAATTTGTGGCGCGGATGCGGCATTTACGTCGTGTGGGCCGGGATACATACTGGTGGAATCGCGAAAAAAAATTGATGGTATACCAACCGCAGAATGTCAAAAGCTGTGGTGTATGGATTTGGAAAACGGTAAAACAATGGGGGATGAAGATAAACCAAATACGGGGTATCGTGCCACAAATTATGCGCAGCCATTGTGTGATGTAAAAAACGAGTGTGTGGAATGTTGGGGTGAACGCAAATGGTGCGCAGGTGAGGTACCAGGGGTGTGGAACCCAGAATATGGTGCGTATACACGTGGTGGCGATAATACAACGTATCAGTCGTATCAAAAGGGCGGATGCTTTGCGTGGCGATTGGAAAAGCCAGATTGTGATGCGGGGATGGCGGCAATATTGCAAGATGGAA
>JAZROU010000073.1:0-43118 GCA_045648865.1 Candidatus Enterousia sp. | reverse complement strand
AATCTCTGATGAAAAATTAGCCGAAATGAACATAGATTCTGTGGTTGAATGGCTGAACAAATTACAGAAAATTGATACAACCAACATAATCCCTATGTTAAATCCAGCTGAACACAAACTACCACAACGCGATGACATCGTCACCGATGGCAACATACGTGATTTAGTATTGGCAAACACGCCCGACAATGCTGGCACATCCCGCGGCTATTTCGCGGTTCCTAAGGTTATGGATGGTGAATAAAAACACACCATCTAGGAAAAAGTACACTACTGCAAAAGACAAACAGAAGTAAGAGCAAACAAAAATGATAAACCTGACATTAACCGAAGCATTAAAGAAACTGAACAACCGTGAAATTTCCGCCGTTGAATTAACACGCGCATACCTGGATCGCATTGAAAAATATGGCACTGACCTAAATTGCTATATCACCACAACCCCCGAACGCGCAATGGCTGACGCGGCCGCATCTGATGCACGTCGTGCCGCGGGTGACGCAAAATTCCTGGACGGCGCACCAATTGCAATGAAGGATTTATTTGCCACACGCGGCATCCGTACAACCGCGGCATCACGCATGCTGGAAAATTTTGTCCCTGAATATGAATCGACCGTATCCCAGAAATTTATTGACGCCGGCACCGTATTATTGGGCAAGGCAAACCTGGACGAATTCGCCATGGGAACATTCAGCAAGACATCATTTTTTGGCGCCCCCATCAACCCATGGCAAATGGAACGCAAATTAACCGCGGGTGGTTCTTCTGGCGGTTCAACATCTGCTGTGGCGGGCGGACTGGCAATCGCCGCAACAGGCACCGATACAGGTGGTTCAATTCGCTTTCCGGCGGCTATTACCGGTATGGTCGGAATGAAACCAACATATGGATTGTGTTCGCGCTGGGGCTGTGTTGCATTTGCATCTTCTTTGGACACACCGGGTCCAATTGCACGCACTGTTGACGACGCCGCATTAATGCTGGCCGCCATGGCGGGACATGACCCACTGGATTCAACGAGTAGCACGCACGGATTTACCTGCAACACACCTCTGGAACCAATCTTGGGCGACGGCAAAAAATTACGCGTTGGTATAATCAAAGAATTTTCAGATGTCAAAGTTTCTGATGACATGAAAACATTATTTGAAAAACGTATTTCTGATTTGAAATCCATGGGCGCAGAAATTGTTGAAGTGTCTATTCCAAACATCCTGGACGCATTGGCGGCATATTACATCATCGCCCCTGCCGAGGCTTCATCGAATCTCGCCCGCTATGATGGCATGCGTTATGGTCTGCGTGTCGAAGGTCGTGATATTTACGACACATTTAAAAAGACACGCGCGGCCGGCTTTGGCGACGAAGTTCAACGCCGCATGATTATCGGCACCGCCGTATTATCCAGTGAATCATATGATGTATATTTCATGCAGGCCGCACGCGTTCGTCGCATGATTGCCGACAGTTTTAATGCAGCCTTTGAGCAATGTGATTTAATCGTCTGCCCATCTTCTGCGGGAACCGCAATGCCATTGGATTCAGATTTAACCCCATTGGAATATTATGCACTGGATTTGTTTACGGTTGCAATGAACCTGGCGGGGGTACCTGCATGCAGTGTACCATGTGGATTGGCCGGCAACGGTTTACCATTGGGAATGCAGGTTGTAGGCGCGCGCTTTGACGACATGCGCGTTCTGCAGTTGGCCCGACACATTGAAACCGCGGCAAACATTGACAACCGCCCAACAATAATTATGGGGAAATAAATGGAAACAATATTATCTTCTTTGTGTAATAAAAAAATCGACCACACGGTCGAATTCAGAAAGGAGATGATGGTGGCTAGGGACGGAATCGAACCGCCGACACAGGGATTTTCAGTCCCTTGCTCTACCAACTGAGCTACCTAGCCAACGCGAGGACAATAATAAGATACGAAAAATAAAAAAGCAAGGGAAAAAGATAAAATGTTTATAATAAAAGGCAAAACATGTGATTGGGAATTGGTAATTGGGCTGGAAACCCACATAGAAGTACTGTCCGAATCAAAACTATTCAGTGGCGCATCTGCAGACTATAACCCAACTGTTTCCCCAAACACCCAGGTATCAATGGTGGACGTTGCCATGCCTGGAATGTTACCGGTACTGAATAAACACTGCGTTGAACAGGCGATTAAATTTGGTCTGGGCATCAACGCTGAAATATCCCGCACCAGTCGTTTTGCCCGCAAACAATATTTCTACCCTGACCTGCCCCAGGGATATCAGATATCGCAACCGGCCGACGAAGCGCCCGTTGTCGGTCGTGGCTGGGTTGAAATTATGGGCGATGATGGCAACCCAAAGAAAATTTTAATTGAACGCGCCCACCTGGAACAAGACGCCGGAAAATTAAAGCACGATGCCCACCCAACAAAATCATTTGCAGACTATAATCGTACCGGGGTCGCATTGTTGGAAATCGTTACATATCTGGACACAAAAAATCCAGAAAACAATTCTTATATCACGTCACCCGACGAAGCAGAACGTTATTTGCGTGAAATCCGCGAAATCGCACGCGCCCTGGGTGTTTCCAAAGCAAATATGGAAGAAGGTTCCATGCGTGCCGACGTTAACGTTTCTGTCCGACCTGTGGGTTCAACCGAATTCCGCACACGCACCGAAACCAAAAACATGGTGTCATTTAAGTTTATAAAAACCGCCATCGAGTACGAAGCCCGTCGTCAAATCGAAACCTATGAAAGTGGCGGAACCGTCACCCAAGACACAATGCGCTTTCACCAAGGTGACGGCACCACATCAGTAATGCGCAGCAAAGAAGACGCACTGGATTATCGTTATTTTCCAGATCCAGACCTGTTACCAATCGTTATCACAGACGAACAAATCGAACGTATCCGCCAAAACATGCCAGAATTACCATCCGCAACGCGCGCGCGCTATACGCATGATTTCGGGCTGTCTGAATATGACGCGGCACGTTTAACAGAAACGGTTGACGTTTCGCGCTGGTTTGATACCGCTGTGAACGGCAACACCAAACGCGCCAAAGGCGTCGCAAATTGGATGATATCTGAATTGTTCGCGCACCCAGAAAATTGGGATGTCAAAAATGAAAAATCCGGCATTGTTGATGATATGCGCATTATCACACCATCCGACCTGGCCGAACTTGTCGACATGATTGGTGAAAAAACAATTAACGGGAAACAGGCCAAAGAAATCTTTATAAAAATGCTGGACGGTGAATCGGGCACCCCACGTGATATTGCCGACAAATTTGGCATGAAACAAATGACCGACACCGGCGCAATCGAAGCAATTGTCGATGAAGTTATCGCCACCAACCCATCCCAGGTTGAACAATATAAATCTGGCAAGGTGGGACTGTTGGGATTCTTTGTTGGCAATGTCATGAAGAAAACTGGCGGCACCGCAAACCCAGCCGTTGTAAACGAAATTTTAAAACAAAAACTAGCCTAAAGGAAAAAAGACATGAGTAAAAAAAACACAATCAAAGTTATCGGTATCATAGACGACAATCATATCACAGGCATTAGATACGGTCTGGTTGAAATCACCGTTCCATCTGAAAAACTGCCCGTGCCACATGTCGTCAAAAAATACGAACAAACCAAGAAAAGCGCCCTTAAAAAAATGCGCAACAACAAAACCAGAAACAAATAATAAAATAATACATATGATATACTATTACCTAACAGCATTCTTTACCCAGGTTCGTGAAAAAATGTATGCAGATATTGTTGCCATTGTGCGCGAAATGAAAAAACACGAAGCGCAATCAAAAATAAAAGCACGCGAAGAAAAATATATGCATCAAAATGCAATGCGTGCTTTTAACGCAAAACAGAAACAAATAAACAACAAAAAAGTTCAAATTCAACGAACAAGACACAAGTAAGAAAAATGAAAAAATTCTTTATCCAAACCTTTGGCTGTCAAATGAATGTGTATGACGGTTGGCGTATTGCCAGTCTGCTGGAACACCACGGATTTGTGCGTACAGAACAAATTCCAGACGCAGACATTATCATACTGAACACATGTGCTGTTCGTGCCAAGGCAACTGATAAAGTTTATTCTGCATTGGGGCGTATCAGACGTGCGAAAAAGCCAGACGCCCTGTTCGGAATCGTTGGTTGTGTTGCGCGCGAATCGGGTGCAGACGCATTCCGTCGCATACCAGACCTGAACTTTGTACTGGGGCCACAAAGTTATCATAAACTGCCAGACATCTTAAAAAACCCAGACGCCCGCCTGTTAAACATTGATTTGGGTGGGCTGGAAAAGTTTGATTCCCTGCCCCAAATGGAACATTCCCCACTGGTAACCTATATTCCAATCCAAGAAGGTTGTAATCACGTCTGCACATATTGCATTGTTCCATATACACGTGGCCGCGAAATTTCACGTTCTTTTGAATCAGTAATGGCGGAAACCCTGCACGCGGCAAAAACGGGTGCGATTGAAATTTGCTTTTTGGGACAAAACGTGAATGGATATAAATACACAGACGCAAACGGCACGACATACCGCCTGTCTGACATAATTCGCGAAACCGCAAAAATCCCAGAAATCATGCGTATACGCTTTACATCCAGTTATCCAACCGAAATGACAGACGACCTGATTGACATGTTCAGAACAGAATCGAAATTATTACCATTTTTAAACATGCCAATCCAAAGCGGCGCGCCCAATGTACTTACCCGCATGAACCGCCCATACAGCCTGGAATTGTATTGCGACATTATAAACAAATTAAAATCTGCACGCCCTGACATTCAAATTTCATCTGACTTTATTGTCGGCTTTCCCGGCGAAACGGATGATGATTTCGAACAAACAATGCGTATTGCCGAACGAATAAAATATATAAATTCATACTCGTTCAAATATTCACCACGTCCACATACGGCTGCGGCCCTGATGCCAGACCAAATACCAGAAAACATCAAGGCCACCCGCCTGGCAAAATTGGACACATATCTAAACGAAGTTCAACGTGAATTCAACGAATCGTGCATTGACAAAACACTGTCGTGCCTGTTAGAAGGCCCGGATAAAACCGGTCGTCATTTAGTATATCGTACACCTTTTATGCAACAATGTATCGTGGCATATCGTGACAACGCCCCCAATTTGGCTGACATAAAAATCACGGCTGCGAACAAGGCATCACTGCGCGGTGAAATTATTGATTAAATTAAAAACAAACCTTGCCACCAATC
Source organism: Candidatus Enterousia sp. (assembly GCA_045648865.1). Taxonomy (GTDB): domain Bacteria; phylum Pseudomonadota; class Alphaproteobacteria; order Rs-D84; family Rs-D84; genus Enterousia. The sequence goes on along the minus strand of JAZROU010000073.1, from coordinate 37,852 downwards.
GATACCTGATATGAATACATATCAAACATCCGCAGAACAGACAGTTTTATATCTGCACCTGCCCCATCATAGTTGGACCAAAATCCCATGCGTCCCGTTGCCATAATGGCGACATCTGAATTTACCCCCAGTCCAAAACCATATTCATATTTAATCCCCAGCATTTGATACGTATATTCCACATCTAAACCGGTATGTCCACGCACAAAAACATCAGATACGTTTTCCATCACATATTTATACCCATCAATACCAACAAATGGCACAACATAAAATGAATCGCCCAACCGATATTTATATCCAAAATCCACAACACCGCCAATGGCCAGCACCGACGGATTATTAATAAATTCATCATTATAAACCACATCACCAATTTTAAAGTCAAACCTGTCCGCACCAACGATGCCACGTATAAACAAATTATCCTGCATAAAATATTGTGCTGACAAATTTATACCATAGTATAGGCCATCAAACGCGTCCAGCCCAGACATATACTCAACCCCGCCTATACGCATCCCCAAACCAGCTTTTATCGGTCCCATTCCAAAATTAACACCGGCATTTATATCCCCAGAATTAAAATCATCTGAAAACACAAAATCTGTTTTCGCCCATCCATCTGCGTTATCCAAAACGCCCAGGCTATCAAATGCATTTATAACCCGCACTGTTTTCATCAGAACACTTGGATTAAATCGCGCCGTACGTGCCATAATATCACGAACAGAATTCATATCCCCAGCCAAATCCAGCGCACCCAACAAATTGTCATTTAAATTTTTATTACGCAAATCATTCAGCAATTTACCCGTATTATTTCCAAAAATCTTGGCATAGTCCGTTTCACGCACGCGCCTTACAAATAATTTTTCATCATCGATATATGCAACATCTGAAAATAACGGATCAGCTTTATCGTTTTTAAAATACACCCGCCCATCACCTGAAACATTATCAAAGATTGGGATATTATACACTTGGGCCAAATTATCCAGCATCAGCACAACATCCCCACGCAAGATAACAGACCCAACCCCATCAAAACTTGTATTATTAATGTCAATGACAGAATCCTTTAAAACCAATGTCCCGACCATTGTCCCATCTAATGCACGGCCCAGATTGATGCCATTTGCCCCATCGACCAGCATCGCATATTCCACATTACTGACAATCGGGTTAACATCATCCGCATCTGATACAACCTGATAAACATTTGCAGCTGTTCCAACGACAAATTCTGCCTTAAATTTCCCACGATTTTTAATATATAAATCACAACGATCACAAACCACGAATTTCGTATCAACATCACCATAATTTGTAAAATCAATTGGTCTGCCAACATAGACCACATCTGGGTTAAAAGCCATGTTTTCATAAACAACAAAATCAGTATTTATATCCAAAGCGCCGGTTATTACATCACCTGCAAACGAATCGGCAATAATCACCACCGCAAGACAGATATAGCAAAATAGACTTTTACAGAACCTCTTCATCTTCTACAGACTATCAAATATGAAAACATTCTTAAAGCAAAAACATATAAACACCCCGACATCATCGGGGTGCATCATCTATGGTGGTACAGTTTACTTTTCTAACTTACCCCATCCGGCCTTATATCCACCATCACGTTCCAGATAGATATTTGCACCATACAATTGTGCAGCACTTAATCCCTGAATCATATATGTCTGATTTAAATGACGGCTCATCCCTGCCTGTAACATTGGCAAATTCACATTTACCTGCTTAGAATTATTGCAACACTTTGCATCATTATAACAAGAACTGCACTGATACAATTTTACATTATATTGTACACCTGGGCGCAGATCTTTTAAATCAACCGTCATTTTCAACCCATTATCGGTATCCTTGAATTTAATATGGCCCATTTTTGATTCACCGCCATTACTGCTGTGGGTATACATTTTAGCATAAACGTGATTTACATCTGCATTTTCATAAGTCTGATATACAACAACCTCGTCTACTTCTTCGACCACAGCAACTGGCTGAACACGCTGTGCAGCCTTATGATGATATGTTTTTTTACTTGGGCATTCCATCATACACCCCCCCAGCAATGCTGCCGCCCCCAGCATGGATGCGAACAAGAAATTTTTTTTGGTTAAGTTTTTCATATTATTTTCTCCTTTTTGTTCCGTGCTTTTACACACATTCAGTCTACTATAAAACGCCATCATTTGCCCCAGGTTTGATTCCCTAGGAATCCCTAGATTCTATGCGTACAGCGCAATTTGAAACCAATCCTATAACAACATAAAAGCATTTATGATATCGTCTGCAACACAAGGGAGAGAAAACATGTACACACTTATGCAATATTTAATCGCGTTTAAATACGCCTGCAAAATAAATCATTGGTCCACAGATAATTATTCAAAACATCTGCTGTTTGACAGATTAACCGGCGACATTGACACATGGGTCGATTCAATTGCTGAAAATTATTTTATGGCCGACAACAATAAAAAAGTTTTCAAACCGGACATTTTAAATCCTAAATTCATCAACCGAGATTTAGTCAAAATGTGCATGACAATAATATCACATCTAGAAGAATTACAAAACGACGGCGAAACAAACGAAGGCCTAAACTCTCTGCTCAGCGCAATCGAAGAAGGCTTTCTAAATAAACTAGCCCTGGCAAAATTGACATAAAAAAAATCCCCGAAATGGGGATTTTTATTTTGCGATGTTAACCGACGCCTTCTGTAATCTGTATTTTCCCAACGTCCAGCATCCGAATCGGTATGCGACAAACACCTGCAACACCAGTGCCACAATGTAATTACGCGGCAACGCCATTAAATATTGCGACACCCCCGGCGCATTCCCCGTTTCAATAACCGGCGCCAATCCCGTCAATATCATCGCCATAATCCCCACCCCGAACAATGGCATATATTTTTGAATATTAAACCCATTGACAAAACGCAAAACCAACGGTCCAACAACAAAGAAATCCAAACAAAACGCAGTTAAATATATTGGCCCCAATGCCGCAAAAAAGTTTGCCCATGACAGATGTCCATAAATCCACAGATTCATTGTCATCATACCCAACACCATTGTTGTACAATTTGGAATTGCAGAAATAATTGCTTCCTAAAAATTCTTTGGATATATATTTGCCATATTTTCACCCCTATAAAAAAAACAGTGCCTGCAACTGGACTTATGTGTTACATGCACTGCGCGTTGTTAATTTAATTTCCTAAAAATGCCAGGACATTATAATTTTTTTATTTTTTGGGCCAAATAAAAATCCCCCGTTTTGGGGGATTTTTCTCTAGAACATAAATCTGATACCGACATCGCCACCAAAGTTATGCAACCCTGACTGGATATCAACATATGTATAACGCGCCGCGACATCAACCGCAAAACGTTCCATATCAAATGTCACACCCATCGTTCCCATACCTGAAAAGCGTGTTTTGCTTTCACTGTGACGTGGCACCAGATCACCATCACGTTTAACATCTGTGAACGCCATACCAGCACCCAAGCCTACAAATGGACGAACAATTTGATAAGAACCAAATTCCCAATAATTGTTCCACAACAATGTCTGCATTTTGGTTTCTACATCAATCTTACCGACAGTCGCGCCAAAGTTTTCACTGTCAGACATCTTACCAAAATAAGACCATTCAATTTCCGAACGTACAGTATCACAAACCTCCAACCCCAATGCGGCACGTCCCTGGAAAATATAATCTGTCATAGATTCCTTATTCCCGTCATATTTATAGTTCAGGTTTGTATAACTCATACCACCTCTCAAACCAACATACGGATCCATACCCCACATCTGCCAACTACTGCCCTGATCTGGATGGTTCATCGCGAACGCAGGACACACAATCAGCACAGCCAGTGTTGAAATTGCTAACTTTTTCATTTTTTCTCCTTTTTGTATTTTTATGTTATGCCAAAGTTTCATGTCAACACCCATATTCTATCAAGGCAATATAAATATTTACATAGGTATGAATCCCTGAAAAAGGCAAAAAACAATACAATAAATAAAAAACGACCGAAAAACGGTCGTTTATTTCTGGTGGACGCGCAGGGACTCGAACCCTGGACCCACTGATTAAGAGTCAGTTGCTCTACCAACTGAGCTACGCATCCAGAACTGTAACGCGGCTAATTATAGACATAAAATCCATAAAATGCAAGCTTTTGTTTACAATTCAGAACTTTGTCCCACCACACATTTTTCACGCAATTCTATATCCTTTATCTCATCCACTGTTTGTGCCCCTGCCAACCACATAACGCGTTGTAAATCATTTCTTAGGTATTCCAGCACCGATTCCACCCCGCGCCATCCACCCAACGCCAACCCATAAATCACAGGACGCCCAACTGCGACAACATCTGCCCCACTTGCAATTGCTTTAAAAACATGCTGACCACGACGAACACCGCTATCAAAAATAATTGGCACACGCTTGTTCACACGCATGGCGATTTCGGGCAAGACCTCGAACGCAGCTGGTGCACCATCTAATTGCCGTCCCCCATGATTTGAAACCCAAATTGCATCTGCGCCGGCGGCAATTGCGACCTCAGCATCATCGGGGTGCTGAATTCCCTTAACAATCACTGGCAACCGCGTCATTGATTTTACACGCATAACATCATACGGGGTCAAATCATTTTGCGCCGCTGCAAATATTGCGCCAATTCCTTGGCCGCCCGAACGCGGCACATTTGGCAAATCCAACGGGAATTTAAAATTATTACGCGCATCCCGCAGCCGATTTCCACCGATTGGCGCATCGACGGTCAATATCACCGCGCGATACCCCAGTTTTTCTGCAGACTTAATCAGCGCCCGATTCGTTTCATCATCCTTGCTTAAATACAACTGAAACCATTGTGGTGCGCCATTACCCGCACCGGCGACTTCTGCCAATGTTGAACTGGCATATGTACTGACAGACATAATTGTTCCCGCGGCGGCCGCCCCACGCGCACTGCCGGCTTCGGCGGAAACGTGCGCCAATCCATGCGCCGCCGCAGGTGCCACTATTATCGGCATAGAAATATCAACCCCCAACACAGACGTACGTGTATCTGGCTTATCCACCCCGGTCAAAACACGCGGATAAATATCAACCGCATCAAACGAGGCCTCATTTCGGCGCATAGTATTTTCTGTCTCGGCGCCCCCTCGAATATAATCGAACCCACCACTTGGGATAATCTTTGCGACCTGCGATTCCAATTCATCGATATCATAAATAACAATTTTTTCATCACGTATTGATGCCTGATATTCATTCCCTGAACGCGCCAACTGGCGATTCATACGCCCAACCAACCACACAATCAACAACAAAACCAAAATAACAGATAAAATAAAAACCAGCCTTTTCATAACTTCCTCCCTTGCCATTTTCTACACAGAATATCAGAAGTCACAAAAAAAACTGATTTGACAGTATTCACAACGTAACGATACAAACAACTATTTTTTCAAATATTGCGTTGGATTATACGCCTTGGTCCCCTTGCGAATTTCGAAATGCAACTGTGGCACATCGACCTTGCCTGTTTTACCAACCGTACCTATTTTTTGTCCAACCGCAACCCTGGTACCACGCCTTACAGTCATTGTTCCCATATGCGCATAAACCGTCATCCATCCCGCATCATGCTGAACAATCACCAGATTTCCCATTCCTTTAACCTCGTTCCCAGCGTATGCGACAACCCCATTTTCAGCTGCCTTAACCGGCGCGCCAATTTTTGCACTAATGTTTATCCCATCATTAAATAACCCATTTGATTTTGCGCCATAGTTTGACAGAATCTTTCCCCGCACCGGCCATGAAAACTTTGACGAAGAACGTGCATTAATCTTTGGCAATCGTGTCGATGGATCTGATGAAATCTTTTTTACGGGTTTTTCTGCACTGACTTTCTTTGGCGCCTCTACTTTCTTCTGTGCATCTACCTTTTTCTGTGCGACATTTTTTTCTTTTTCATTATTTGTCTGTACGCTGGTTTTCTGGGATTTTTTTACATCTTTTACAACAGGCGCATCAATTGTTTCAACCGGTACCCGCGCCAGATTTGGAACACGAATTTTTTGTCCGACGCGCAAATCAAATGGTGCCGACAAATTATTCATAACCGCCAAATCATTTACCGGAACAGAATATTTTCGCGACAAAGAATACAGCGTATCACCGCGCGCGACCACAACATCGGTTAATTCCACCCGCGTTGTACTTTGCGCCCCTACATATGGCTTATTAACCAACAGCAAATCATCGCTGTCTTTTTTGTATTCCACCCTTTGCGCACCTGTATCGCCATACATCGGCACCAAGATATAATCATCAACCGTTGCCACCGATGGTTCATCCACATTCTTGTTTTCCGCATTATCGCTTTCCGCCACATCTGCATTATCATCCACATCAACATCTGTCATTTGTGGTGGCAAAATATAATCATCTACCGATGCATACATCACATATTCGTCATTTGTTGCCGACCCATACAGCTCTGGCGAAGCATAGACCCCATAATCCATTGCCGCCGAATTATAAATTTCTGGATTTGCGTTTGGATCCGCCAACAATGCTGGATATCGCGCTGAAATAAAGTCCCCAACAGAATCTGGGAACGACAAAACCTTGGGCTGTAAATCACATGCCGTCTGCATGAACAGCGCACCAAATAAAATCCAAAAGATTTTTTTCATGGAATAATTATACCATAAAATCAACCACGACGCATAAATAAAATACTGATTTCAAACAGCAACCACATTGGCAACGCCAACAGAACCTGGCTGACAACATCAGGTGGCGTTAAAACGGCCGCCACAATCACAATAAATACAATCGCATATCTGCGCATTTTCAAAACCCTTGAACGCGCCAGAACACCAACACGATTCAACAGCACCAAAACCAATGGCAATTGAAATGCCACGCCAAAAACCTTTAACAAACCAATTGTAAATGTCAAATAATCACGCACGGCCGGCAACACAACCGCCGGGACCGGTGCCGCCTGATTCAGTTCGACAAAAAATTTGAACACAATCGGAAACAAGAAATAAAATGCGAACCCAGCACCGGCCAAGAACAATATCGGTGACATAATTAACATTGGCAAAATCAATCCACGTTCATTTTTCTTTAATCCCGGCGCAACGAATGCCCATACATGCCACAGCACAACTGGCATAATAATAACCAGCGCAAACAGCGTCGCCAAAGAAAACTGAATCATCAACCCATCTGTCAACCCTGTATAAATCAGCGCCCCATCACCCCACACCGACAACAACGGCCCCGTTAAATATTCTTGCAAAACCGGCGCCATATACCATCCACCTATAAACGCGACCACGAAAATCAAGGCCACCCATAAAATTCGCCGACGCAATTCAGAAAAATGCTGCAACAATGTCATATTTTTCATTTTTTTTGCGCCTTTTTTCGAATCGTTTTTTTAGGTTTTTCCATCACAGTCGAAAAAGTATCCAACACATCATTTGTTGTTGTTTTTATCAAATCATCGATTGGCTTTTCCAGTTCAATTTGCTGTTTTAAATTTTCAGACGCATCTGTTATTTTCCAGACCAAACCACGCACAAACTTAACCATACGGGCCAAGAAACGCGCCACATCTGGCCACATTCGTGCCGGCACAACAATAACACCAACCAGTATAATTACAAAAAATTCTGCCCAACTAATTCCAAACATATCTTAACTAGTCATAATATTCATCACCACCACTGGTGCTAACCGTTTTGTGTCGCTGAATTTGGAAAAAATTTTTACCAAAATTCGTTTTTTCTTTCAAACCACGAAACGCGACATCTGTCTTGGCCCCAGTTGCATCAACAACAGTCCACGAATTCAGTTTCAGGGGTTTCTTATCGAAAACGACCGTCATATGCCCTAACCCTTCTTGCCCCCGCAAATTCATCTTTAACGCAAAAGAATTCTTCCAATCCTGTGTTTCAATAACATTAATATCAGCATTAACCAAATCAATATTTTTTCTGATCAGAATACCTGCTGGCGTACTGGAAATAGGAACCGTTGTAATTTGATCCAACGATTTATCAAAGAAATACAAATCCTGACCATCCGAAATCAGCTGCACAGGCATATCATCATAATCCAGGCGCACACGCCCCGGTCGCAACATAAAAAAATCGCCTGCCTGTTGCTTTGCATTTGCGGTCTGAACAAACCCGCCCGTCAGCCCAGTAATAGAATTCAAATATTTTTCTGCCTGCTTTACCAATCCATCATCCACAGCCGCCTGCCCTATTGACGACATCAAACTGCAAACTATTGCGACCAATAATTTTTTCATTTTTATCATTCTCCCTTAAATAATTCCAAGACGCGGGCCCGCACATTTTGCAAATTATCCCGCACAATTGCACCGGCGGCACGTTCATGCCCACCGCCCCCCAGCGCCACTGCAATTTTATCAATCGGTTTTTTACGACTGCGAATAGAAATACCTATTTGTTCTGGCTTTTGCTCTTTCAGCAAAACGACATAATCCACCCCATGAATCTGCCCTAACAAACTTAGCACTGTTTCACCACGTCCATCCAGATGCTTATAATCCTTTTTCTCGATTGTCGCCAACGCCAAACGCCCGTGATAGAAAAATTCTGCATTTGCTGTTGTTCGTGCCTCCAACTGCACAGCCTTTCGTGGTTTATCGTTCATCAATTCTATCAGATTTCGAATATTGACGCCTGTATCCACCAGGTCTGCCATTATACGCAACGCATCACCATTGCGCACAAATTTAAAATTACCCGTATCTGTTAAAATTGCCAACGCCAACAAATCCGCTGTACGTGCATCCATTACCAAACCACCCGCGCGCAATATACGATACACAATTACGGCCGTCGCAGGCGCCGTATCATCATTTATACATAAATCGCCAATATTATTTTCATTTTTATGGTGATCTATTTCTATTACAAACTTTGCATTATCAACCAGTATCTTTGGCCCACCAATATGTACTGGATTTCCATAATCCATCACGATGGCCAAATCGAACACCTGTGTCATATCGACACGTTCAAAATACTTTATACGCGAACGCAGCGGCACATTTGTCAAATTTTCTGGAATATTACCATCATATAAGCAAACCGGACTGACACCAAAGTTTTCCTCTATCAAATGTGCCAACGCCAGCACACTGCACAACGAATCGCCATCTGGATTTTTATGTCCCATAATTGCGATTGATTTTGCAGCCTGCACGCGCTGGAAAAAATCTTTTATATTTTGTTCCATATACACCAACTTTATATCGCGACATCTTCTACAAAGAACTGTGCACTAACACGCCCATTATACTCATTTTCTTTTAATTTGCCCAACAGCATTATTTTAGTATTTATGTTTGCATCGTCCAGCAAAAAATCACCAACCGGTGTTCCAACTAAATTAAACCCAACAAAAGACAACTGGTTGCCCAAACTGGTGGTAATTGCACCACGCAAATGTGCCCCGCCCCCCATAACAGACGCATATCTTAATACCCCACCCCGCAGAACCAGCGTTGGTTCTGGATTTCCCTGACCAAACGGCGCCAATTGTGACATATTCTTAACCAGCCTCATATTCGCCCCACCTGCATCTATTTCCGCATCGACCAAGATTTCTGGCGCCGGCATTTCCCCGTTCAGTTGTTCTATCACCGCCCGTTCTAAAAATTCACAAAATCTGCCTTCATTTTCCACGTTCAACGAAAACCCAGCGGCGGCTGCGTGTCCGCCACCTTCGCTAATAACGCCCGCGGCCAACGCATCATGAATAATTTTTCCCAAATCTACCCCTGGGATTGAACGTCCAGACCCATTTATAACCCCATCAGATTTAGTTGCCACACAAGACGGCAAATTATACTTATCCTTCAACCGGCCTGCGATAATCCCCATCACACCACCATGCCAATTTTCACCACAAACAAACAGACTGCACCGACCAGACTTACAACAATCTTCTGCCATTTCACACGCCCGCAACATAATCGCGTTTTGAATATCGATACGTTCCTGATTCATCGCATGCAATTTATTCGCCAGGTCATTTGCAATCAGCGGATTATCTGTCAACAACAAATCCAACGCAGGCGCCGCAGAATCCTATCGTCCCGCTGCATTCAAACGTGGCCCCAACGCAAACCCCGCCGCATAAACAGACGGTTGCTTAATCCCTGCAACATCCATCAACACACGCAACCCCAGGTTTTGTCGCAACCCTAAAACTTTCAGTCCCGTCGCAACAAAGGCGCGATTTAATCCTATCAACGGCATGGTATCGCAAATCGTCCCCAGCGCGACCAAATCCATATAATTCATCAGTTCGGAATTTTCCAATCCTAAACCACGACTTTTCAATTCGCGATTCAACGCAACCAGCGCCAAAAACGCCACCCCAACACCCGCCAAATACGTCATATTCGACGTATCATCCATACGTTTTGGATTAACAACCGCGTCCGCCACAGGCAACACACAATCCGGCGAATGATGATCTGTCACAACCACCCGCAGCCCCATTTCACGTGCATGCGCAACCTCGTCCGCGCCACTGATACCACAATCAACCGTCACCAGCAGATTTGCACCACTTTTTACAATTTCATCAATTGCATCATTATTCAGGCCGTACCCTTCCCCCTCGCGGGTTGGCAAATGCCAAATAACATTTGCATTTACCGCACGCAGATACTTTACAAAAATTGCCGTTGATGTTATTCCATCGACATCATAATCGCCATAAATTGCGATTTTATGTCCCGCCACAATCGCATCTGCAATAACCCCCGCTGCCACATCCATATCAGCCAATACAGACGGATCCGGCATATATTCTTTAATCGAAGGATTTAAAAATTTTTTCACTTCGGCATCAGCAACAATTCCACGTCCGGCCAAAATTTTTTTCACCAGATCGTCTGAATTTACATCACCAACACCACCAGCCATAACCCATGCTTTGCCCAGCATGGACTTCTCTACTATCCGACTCAACGCACTTCTCTTTTTTTTATTATCAAGTGCATTATAATTCAAATTTATTCAAATAGCAACGGCAGTATACTGTCCAAAATTTTTCCTGTTGTCGGCACAGCATTCCACGCCGCCGTACGCCATCCCCAGGATTCTTTTGTTCCCTGTGGCTCATCCAAAACAACCAATATCGTATACTGCGGTGCATTCACAGGAAATATTCCCACAAACGCCGTCACATTTCGTTTATGGTCAACCTTGCCATTTGTATACTTAACCGCAGTTGCTGTTTTTCCACCAATTTGAACACCGGCGACACGTGCCTGCTTACCACTGGTTTCTTCTGCGACACGCAACATAATCGGTCGCAACTTTGCCGATATTTCATCTTTCAGCACACGTTCACCCCGCACAACACCGATATTTCTTTTTTGCAATGTTGGATATATATAAATACCACCATTTGTAACTGCATTAACCGCCAACATCAGATGCATTGGCGTAACAGAAATACCATGCCCATACGAACGTGTTGCGCGTTCGACCGGTCCCCACTTATTCGGCATCAGGGGCTTTTCTGTGCGTCCAAATTCCAGGTCCAACGACTCGTCAAAATGCAGCCGTTCAAAGAATTCTTTTTGTGCCCCATCTGGCAAATCCAGGGCAATTTGTGCACTGCCCACATTACAAGAATGCACCATAATTTCTTCGATTGTTAAATATGGCCGTGGCGGTTTAAAACTGCGCACATCTGTAATTTTCGCGGCCGTCCGTCCAAACTTATCCGGAATAATGAACGGTTCTTTGACATAGTATTCTTTGTTTATACCATTTTCCAACGCCAATGCAGTATTAAATATCTTAAATATAGACCCCAATTCAAAGACCCCGCGCATGGGCTTAAACAAACGATTCGCCACTGGATCCGCGGACAGATTTTCAGGGTCATAATCCGGCAAAGACACCATTGCAATAATCTCGCCGGTTCTGGAATTCATCAGCATACCCATCGCCGCCCGTGTACCGTATTTCTGCATCGCGAACGACAACTGGTCATAGAACACCGCCTGTATACGCGAATCGACCGACAATCGCAATGGGTCCTTGTTTTCTGTCAGATATTTATCATATACGCGTTCTGCCCCCTCCAGTCCACGTCCTTCGGCACCAACAAAGCCAACAACATGCGAAAACAATCTGCGTTTTGGATATTTTCTGGTTTGAATTTTTTCAACCTCTAACCCTTCCAGGCGCGCATTCTGAACAATCTCGCGCTGTTTATCACTGGCATATTTTTTCAGTCGAATAAATCGACGATCTGAATTAACCAATTCAATCGCATCTGCCAGTGAATATTCATACGGTAACGCCGCATGAATTGTCTGCGCAACCGCATCTCTATCCTGTTCTTTTACGGCTCGATTTCGCAAAATTATATGCCCAGACGCAACATTTTTTGCCAAAATGTCACCATTTCTATCGACAATATCCGCCCGTTGAACATCCCATTGCCCATCTGCGCCGGCCAAACGCGTACGATCTGTTCCCTGAAACCCCAACTGCAACGTACGCCCAATAAATATCATAAACGCAATCAAGAACACGGTATACATCACACGCAACCGTTTACGCCCAACACCATCGCCACGGGCGCCAGAAAATCCATATTTGAAAATATCTTTGCCAACCTCAAACATTTATAATACTTCTTTAAATTTCAAATCATTTACCTGAACAGACTTATTAAAACTTACTGCCTCTGCCGTTGGGGTTACGCTAATAACCAAATTACGCAAAATCTCTGGCCGAACATATGCCGCAAAGTTTGCCTCTGCAATTGCGATTTGTTGTTGCGTTTCAACAATTTCACGTCTGACACGATTTATTTGACGATTTTGTGTACGAAATGCCACCTGTAAAATAACGGTCATCAACAACACAACCCCAACAGACCACACACCAATTTGAAACATCTTTTCATCGTCTTGCATAAATCCCCCCCCATACAACAACACGCCTAAAGGCATTTTATCACAAATTCTGTAAAAAACTAATCATAGAATTCAAACCGTTCATACGCCCTGCCCCCAGATTCAAATTCAGCTGATTAAATTCACCTGCGATATCCATATTTTTTATTTCGTCGCGCCTTTTTCCATCAACCATTGCAACAATAATTGCAACGATTCCCCGGACCAATGCCGAATCTGCCACCCCATAAAAACGATTTCCCCGTCGACAAATCTGCACAAACGACGCACAACCGACAATTTCGCTACATTCTGCATCATCTGGCACAGGCGCCAAATTTCGGCCAAAATCCATCACCATTTCCAAACGCATAACTGGATCGTCCGTCATTATTAACATGTTCTTCATATCTGCATAAGTCATATTTTCTACCAGCCTTCATTTGTCAAATCTAATTCCAAACGCGCCACATCTGACATACGCGACAAATCCCATGGCGGGTCCCAAACCAAATCTACGCGCACCGGCACATCACCTGCCACAACCTGAACCGTTGACCGAACCTGTTCCAACAATTCTTCCATCATCGGACATGTTGGACTGGTAAACGTCATTTTTATTATGACCCCGCTTTCCTGAATATCAATATCATAAATCAGCCCCATATCCCAAATATTCACAGGTATTTCTGGGTCATATATTGTCTTTAACGCTGCAATAATATTATCTTTTGTAAACATCATTTTATAATATCTTTTATCACCTGCACGGCACACCGCACATCATCCATCGTATTATATCCCCCCACAGACACCCGAACAGACCCCGGCACCCCTAACAAATTATGAACCCATGACGCACACATATTACCAACGCGCACACAAACATTATGCGCCCCCATCATCGCACCAAAATCCAACACATGCATGCCATCAATCACAAAAGACAACATCGCCGCATCACGTGACGTTAAAATTTTAACACGATGTAATTGAATCAGCTCGTCATACATAAATTTTATCAAATCCAAATTTGGGCGATTTTTTTTCAGCTGTCTGATTGCCACCGCCAAGCCTGCTATCTGTGTCAATGGCAACGTACCCGCCTCGAACTTTTCCGCCCCGTGCGCCAAGAGCAATTCATCTCCCACAATTTTTCTGATCATCCCACCACCAAAATTAACCGGCAAATATATATCTGGATTCTTTACATACATAATCCCCAACCCGGTATCTGCCCCAATTTTATGCGCAGACCACGCCACAAAATCAGCCCCCCATTCAATCACATCAATTTCATCATGCACGACACACTGCGCTGCATCAACAACAACAACTACATTTGGATTTTTATTTCGCGCTATACGCACTATTTCCGGGATTTTTTGAACAACACCCAAAACATTCGACATGGCTGTCAACACCAACACATCAACACATGGCACGCCATTTAAATCAATATTAAAATCCGAATCCAGTGGCATAACAACCACCTGTGCGCCCGATTGTTCAAACGGCAATCGCGCACTGTGATGGTCCAAATCAGACACAGCCACCACCATCTCAGGGTTTAAATTCAACATCCGGGCAATCATATTCATCGAACCAGTTGTACCCGATGTAAAAACAATCTGTCCTGCATCTGCATTCATAAAATCTGCAACACACTGACGCGCATCTGCCAACATATCATCAACACAGGCCGCCCGTGCACAAATTCCACGTCCTGCATTTGCATATTCATTACGCAAAAAATCCACCTGTCTATCAATTACAGCATCCGTCTTTTGATAGCTTGCCGCGGCATCTAAGTATATGATTTTATTCATTTATGATTTCTCTTGCATTTTGGGTGGATTATAATACACTTTTGCCGAATATCAATAACAGAAAGGAGAAAGATATGGCTATTACACATGCAACAGACGCAACAATTGACACACTTATTGGTGCTGGCATTACATTGGTTGATTTTTGGGCATCATGGTGCGGTCCATGTCGTATGTTTGGCCCAATTTTTGAATCTGTCTCGGACCAGACATCTGACGCAAAATTTGTAAAATTTGAAATTGACGAATCAAATCGACGCACCCCCGCAAAATATGGTATTCGCAGTATTCCATCTGTACTGGCATTTAAAAATGGCGAATTAGTCGAGGCCCGCACCGGTCTAATGGACGAAGAAACACTACTATCATGGATACAAGAATTAAAAGGCTAAAAAAATGGCAAAATCAAACGATTACACAACAATTGAATTGCCCGCAAATTATAAACCAAAAAAATCGGAACCATACATGTGCCCGATGCAATTGGCATACTTTTATCGCATACTTAACACCCAACGCGAAGAACTGCAAAGCAACAGCAATTCTGTATTAAACGCAATTCGTCTGGCCGACAAAACAGAATCAGTTGGTGTTGGCGACGAATCGGATAACGCAACATATAACCAAGATATAACAATGGATTTGCGCATATCTGACCGAAACAACAAATTATTACAAAAGATACACGCCGCCCTGGACCGCATTGCAAACGGCACATACGGTTTCAGCGTTGTATCCGGCGACGAAATTGGGATTCAGCGTTTAATGGCGCGCCCCCTTGCCACCATGACAGTAGAGGAGCAAGAAGAATACGAAGCCCGCAAAGCTTAAAAAAAATCCCGCCGTTTGGCGGGAATTTTTTTACTTATTATCGCACCGTTTATAAATCCATTATACACCCAAACAGCACTGCGAAAAAGAAACACACCGTTCCCCCAATCACAAACAGGTGCCATACCGCGTGCGAAAACTTCATCCGTCGCCACAGATAAAATATCACACCAATTGTATACGACAATCCACCCGCCAAAATAAACCACAAACCACGTTCTGGGATGCTGCGAATCATTGCTGGTAAAATGAACAACAGCGTCCACCCCATCGCAACATATAATCCAACCATCCACTTTGGCTGTTGCCGTGGATTTTTAATCTTCATATACGACCCGAACAACACAATCGCCCACAATATTCCGAACACTGTCCACCCGACAATCCCACGCAGATTCACCAACAAAAATGGCGTATAGGTTCCTGCAATCAATGCATAAATTGCAACGCTGTCCCATACCTCAAAAAAACATTCATGCTTTTTGCCAATTGTTGCATGACACATTGTTGACCCGAAATACAGCGTTATCATCGTCACACCGAAAATAGCACACGACACAATCGCCCACGCGTCGCCCTTAATCCCTGCAAACACAACCAGCAATGTCAATGCCGCGATTGCCAACCCAATACCGATTCCATGGGTTAAAATATTTACAACTTCCTCGGCGTGCGTGCTGGGCTTTTCCCAACGAAACAGACCCGTTGCCCGCAACAGTTTTAACAATTTTGATGCATGTTCGTCTTTTTTAACCGCACGAATGCGCGCCCGTTTTTCTTTTGTCATTTTATTGCCCCTTCGATTCGTTTGATAACTCTATCCCCGCCCATAACTGACATAATCGAATACAGGTCCGGCGTATTTGTGCGTCCCGACAACGCCACACGCAAATTCATCGCCACATCGCCATTTTTAATACCTAATGATTGCGCAACTGCAACAATTTTTGCCCACCATGTGTCTTTGTCATCCGCCGGATTATATGTTTCCAAGAATGCCCGCAACGCACCTGAATTAAATTCATATTCGGTATTTTCAACAAACAATTCATCCCAGAAAAACGCGACATTTTCCAGTGTCTGGGACCATGTAATAAAATCCTTGCGTACACGTTTTGGATTATCGCGTTCAATCCCCAAAACACCCGTCAGATATGTTTCATCTGCGACCTGCATTTTCTGTGTGTCATTACCATATTCATTTGCCCATTGGGCGACACGCGCAACCAATTCTGGCACAGGCAGTGCCCCAATAAACTCCTTCGCCCACCATTCCAGTTTATCTGTATTAAACAGCGCACTGCTGGTTGGAATTTTTTTGATACGCAATGGATAATTCCAAATTGTTGTATCAGCTTTTTTATTTTTTTCTTCTTCAAACCCCGACGCCACAATGTTATACAGATAGTTTAAAACCGCCTCAACCGGCCAACCTTCGATTAAATAATGCATTGTATTTGCTTCTGGGTCCGTACGTTTAGACAGCTTTCGTGAATTTCCTGTTTGTTCATCTAACTTATTAATTGTTGCAACATGCACATATTCCGGATTTTGCCAGCCCATCATACGGAACAATTGCAGATGCAAATTCAACGAAGACAGCCATTCTTCACCGCGCTGAACCAGTGTTGTGTGCATAAAGTGATCATCACACAAATGCGCAAAGTGATACGTTGGTAAACCATCATTTGATTTTATCAAAACAATATCTTCATCATTTTCTGGAAACGCCAGACGGCCACGCACCTTATCATTATAAAAAATCTTGTTATCTTTATTTCCCGTTGAATACAGACGAATCGATGGCACCATACCACTATCCAAACGCGCAATGATTTCTTCTTCGGTCAAATCCCTGTCGCGCGCCCATTCGCCATAGATACCCGTTGCCCAGCCTGCCGCCTTTTGTTTATTACGAATATCTTCCATTTCTTCGGCGGATAAAAAGCACGGATATGCCAACCCACGTTCCAGTAATTCTGCCACAACACTATGATAAACATCCTTGCGTTCTGATTGGTAATAAGACCCATATTCACCACCATACGTTGGTCCTTCGTCCGGCTGCAATCCAAAACTGTCCGCACATTTTAAAATAACATCAACCGCGCCTTGCACTTCACGTTTTGTGTCCGTATCTTCAATGCGCAACATAAACACGCCATCTGACTGCTGGGCCAATTTTTTTGCTATCATCATTTGATACAGTGTCCCCAAATGCATAAATCCCGTTGGGCTGGGGGCCACACGTGTCACCATTGCACCGTCTGGCAATGTACGTGCGGGGAACTTTTCTTCCAGTTGTTCAATTGTATACTTTGGCGCACCACCTAAAACACGTGCAATTAAATCTTTTGATAAACCATTCCTCATATTACTTTCCCTTTTCCCATTCTGATTTTAATTTTGAATACATAACAACATCCTGGATGACGCCTGGTCGCACAATTTCACGTGCACGCAAAACACCATCCTGGTTAAATCCCAATCTTTCCGGAATCGCACATGATTTTTTATTTTCAACCGCCGCCTGAATTTCCACCCGATTCGCCCCCCATACATCAAATGCCAACCCCGTCAGTTTTTCAACCGCACGCGTCATAATCCCACGCCCATTTGCAGTTTTATCCAACCAATATCCAATTTCAACGGTTTGCTTTGACCTATACTCTTGAACAAAGCCAACCATTCCATAAATACGTTGACTAACAACAATAAAATATTTCCCTGTATCCTTTTGCGCCACAGATTGCACGACACTAAATTCATCTTCTGGGCGTTTTACATAATCGACCCACCCCAACCAAGGTTCCAGATATTGCCGATTTCTGTCGACCGCATCAAACAATTCTATTGCCAATCGAAACGTGGGAAATGGCTTGCGCAATTCAAAATCTCCACAATCGATTTGTCTTGGAAATTCAACCATCACATATATTCCTTGTATTTTAACACGTCCAATTCTATACTAAAACTATGGAAAAACAAGAAATAAGAACATTTGGTCGCCGTCACGGCAAGAAATTATCCGCCCGCCAAAATTGGCTGGTTGAAAACATATTACCGACATTACGCCCAACGCACGGCAACATCCTGGAAATTGGCTTTGGCGCAGGCGAACACGTGCGTGACCTAGCGCGTACAAATCCGGGGAAAATTATTATTGGCGCCGAACCATTTATGAACGGCGTGGCATCTCTGCTGTCTGCAATAACCGACCAAAATTCGAATCGGATAATGGACGAATACACCGGTATTCGGATTTGGGCGGATGACGTCCGAGATTTTCTGCGAACCACCGATTCGAAATTTGAACAGATTTGGGTACTGCATCCCGACCCCTGGCCCAAGGCCCGGCATGAAAAACGTCGCCTGCTGTCTGCAGACTTTCTAGACACCCTGTCAAACCATCTGTCCCCAGACGGTGAAATCATAATCGGCACAGATCACTGGGAATATTTTGACTGGATACTGGAACAAATCAAATCAACAGACCTGACTGCATCAATACCCGACATGGACATCATCCAAACACGGTACCAGCATAAAAACAAGGCCGGCACAACCGCACCCAAATACCTAATCCTCAGAAATTAATCCAAAATCGCAAACCATCCATCAGCATTGGACGCACCTGTTGCACCAAACGTTGCGCCTGCTCTATACGCATGAAATTCGGGCCAAATGCAAAATGCAGATTAAATTTATTATCCATTCCCCAGGCATTTAACATCCCATACAAACGCCCAACAAAATCCGATTTATCACCAGAATCTTTCGTTAAAACAAATATCACAGACGACGCATTAATTTTTCGCAAATTAGCAAACACATCATCCCAATCGAACGGTCCAACATCGGCAATATCCATACCGATTGCCAAATCCTTGTTAAAGAACAAATCATCACGAACGACATGTGTTTGTTCAACCAATTCCGCCAAAACCCTGTATGGCAAAAATATTTGTGCCCCATGCGCCCCCTGACGCAGCGCAGAATTTATCCTTACTGTGACATCCGAAATTTGACCTTCGTTGATTTTTTCCATATAAAATCGCGACATAATTTTCACATTGCCAGCTTCCAGCCACGGCCACACAGTCTGTACAACATTTGGCGCAACAGAAATCATTGACAATTTTTTTTCATTTACGAACTGTACACTTTTCGCTAAATCAGTCGCATCCATATCAGCCCCGCACCAAACTGCGGCATTTACACCAATAAAATCAAAAACAGCATTTTTATCAATCATAATGCTTTTTAGTTTATCACAAATATGATACAATTAAAAACGTTATGAAAGACAGATTAAATAACTTTTTACTTGCAACCTTATGGATATGTGCATCAACCCTTGTGGCATGTTTTTGGTTCGACATCCGTTTTGGTTTTAATCTATTTTCATCTGCACACTGGCGCCATCTGGCATACATGCAGGCATCGCAAAATCCTGTTGCACCCGCATTTTACATATCCATGGTTATGGCCGTAGCAATTGTTATGCTTGGTCTACACATATTACTACGCCCACGTTTTAAGAAATTTAAAATGCCCATACGAAACCTGTATTCACGCCCGAAAAAGCCCACATCTACGCCACAGCCCCCGACACCTGCGCCGGCACAAACACCCACCCCGACCCCAGAACCCACACCTGCGCCACAAACCGACACACCTGGACTGTCACGTCCGCCGCGCTTAAACATATCTGTCACACCACAATTATACAGTGCCCCAACCACCACCCCCCAGTCATCCGCCACATCAGGCACATCTGACTGGCCTGAAATTCGTGAAATTTTTGAATCCACGGGTTATACGTTAAAGTCCACACCAAAAATCGGCAATCTGCAAACATCACTGTTTGCGATTGGCACAAATGAAACATTATGGATTGGTGCCGTTGGTGTTCCCACATCTGCCATGCAAACCGCGATTGATACCATCGGCCAAATATTTTCCGACACATTGGACGATATTGTAATAAATATCAACGGCTTTGTCGTATTTCCCCCTGACATGTCCGCCCCCAGCGCCCCCCAAATATTAACATTTGACACCCCCGGCGCATTACGGCAATATATGAATGAACATAAAAATCCACCACTGGGCACAGAAGACATCGAAAACTTTGATGCATTCTCGGCCTATATATCAACCGTAATAGATTACATTGGAAAGATTTAATGCAATTAAACGCGAGCACCGCAGAAAAATTAATTTCAGATATGGGGATGTCAGACCTGCCCCTGACCGAGGTTCGCCCCACCCCATCCCATGTACCATCAGACTGGTTTTCCCGCTATAAGACATTATGCCATGAATTTATGTCATCTTTAACGGATTCTGTTGAAACATTGGCATTTATGAACCTTGGCCAGGATGAATTTATGAATATAATAACTGGGCGCGATCTACCCCAGAACATATCCATCCGTTTTCGCGTCCCCTTGATGTGGGGTGGCCGTCTGGAAACAGACAATTTATTTATGTGCTGGACATATCCGCATTCATATAACATGGATCGATTTATAATAATGCAGTCTGGCGCCCCCAGCATATGGTTACCCAACCCAACCAAGAAGATATATCTACCCGCACACACCGCCGGCGGTGGCGATGGTGGAAATGCGACAGAAGATCGCCTGGCGCAAATCGGCGCACAAATCGCAGGCAATCGCGACATCTGAACAAGACGGACAACACAATGACAACAGACGAATTTTTGGCACACATAAAATCACGCGGGGCGCAATTTTCCCCTGCCATTACGCCCAGCCAAATTGGCCTGACCAATACCGCACTGCAACAGCGTCGTCGTGCAATGTTACCTGCATTTATGTCCGAATTGTACACCAGAACCGGCGGCATTATTCTGGGCAACGGATGTATTTTTGGTCCAAACGAAATCCCCCAGGGACTACGTTTTCCAATTCCATCGATAACCAAGGTAAACGAAGACATATCATCGATTTCACAAACAATTGGCAAAACAATATTTGGTCGCAATGATTTATTCTGGTTTGCCTTTGACGCATTTGGCGTATGCTATATGTTGGACAACCTGACCCTGTCACCATTGCGCAAATACGACGATCCGTATCGTGCACTGACCGATTGTTTAATTGCAGGAAAGATATAAAACCATGAAAAAATTATCAGTATCTTTGTCTGGTCATCAAACCAGCATAACCCTGGAACCAGAATTTATAGACGCGCTGCATGCGTTGGCTGCACGCGCCGGCAAACCAATTGCCCAAATAATAAATGAAATTGATCAAACACGCACACCCGACAAAAATTTATCATCTGCGGTACGCGTATGGGTATTGAACCAAATGATACTGCGCATTGCCCCATGTCAATAAATCAGCCCGCATTGCGGGCCAATATTTTTTAATCTCTACTTTGCTTTTCTTTCGTTCTGCGACACTATATACATTTTATTACGCAAACAATTACGCATATTATCAAAACAGGTTCGAAAATTTTTCTTTTTACGAATCAGCTTATCATCCAAACATGTGTCATCTGTATCTTTATCACTTATCTTATATACACACTTGTCATCATTCGCAACGGAAACACTCTTTAACAACTTAAAGTCATTTGCCAATTGCTTTGCAACCTCAGAATTAACGTTATCTGCATTACCTGTTTTTTCTGATATCACACCCATGTTATCATTCAGACACTGTAAAACATCTGTCGGCAACAGTTCATTATTACAATTCTTAACATCTGCCATATGAATATTTCTGTCATTCGACTGGAACCCATCTTCTGGAATTACATACGCGCTCCTTGAATCACCTGAACTGGCCACTGCCCCTGCGGCATTTAATTTGGTTGTCAGCACAGCTTTTTCCAATTGTGTTTTCAATCTGCGCAGCATAGATTCCATCTGTTCATATTGCCGATACATCTGCTGTGTTATCAGTGTTGTTTTCATTGCGATAACATCACGCATAAATTCCTTGTCTGCACCACTTGGATTTTTTGTTGCACCAATATTATAGGCATGCGTTGAACACAGCGCCAATTCCGCCACAATTGCATCATTTTCATCATTTTCGCATCCATTATCCGCCACCACCGGTGTCACCAACACCAGTCCCGCAAACACCCCAGCCAAAATATTTTTCAACACTTTCATTTCTTTTTTATTTATTAACTAAATGCTTGTCCTTGTCACATTTATACAAATCTGTTCTAAAATGTACATTACCACAATAACATTTACCATCAACCTTAAAGACACCACCTGCATTATCACAATCTTCATGTACTCCCTTATAAGTATCCTTTTCAAGCTCTACCAGTCTGGCGTTTTCACGCTGGTTATATTCGGTTTTACTCAATATATCATTGCCAACAAACACACAATCACCCTTGGTCAATTTGCAACGCTTATCTGTTTCATTCCATCCAACCTCACAACCACTTGGCGCCAGCGCCTTCCACCTGTCACAGATTTCCTGTTCACCTGCGGCAGCTATAATTTTACCATTGTCCAACCCTGTATCAATTACCCCTGATGCAATTGGCCCGCCATAGTACCATGTTTGTGCCAACTGTTCATTTTTTACACAAATCTTTTTCGGTAATTTCTTAGACTGTACCGCTGTCAACAAATTCTGATACCCTGTCGGTGTCAGTGCACAGTATTTCAATCGTTCTGTTTCTGCATCATACTTTGCACTTGAAAACCTGTTTACCCCGACCGTTTCTGGCGCATCCTGCAAGATAATACGTTCCAACGTGTCCAAATCCAACGTCGCCCCTTTCTTGCTGTTACGACGTCCAAATATTGCGATTGATTCCAGCGATGACGTCGCACAACCAACACGCACCAATCGATCCCCTTCGTAATTTTCATCTAACCATTCACGGAACACCGGATCATTATCACCACCACCGGCAATCAATTGGGTCAACGTACACCGCGAATCATCCTGGGGTGGCACCGCCATCTTTACCGTACATTCCTGTCCGCCCTTAACAACACCACGTTTTACCGACCGTCCATTCTTGCACGTATCGTTTGTATAATATTCAACTTCGTGCTTTTCACCGACGCCTGTACACAAAAATTTACCCCACTGGTTGCACGCCCCACTTAACATCATAATGACATCAGAAACATCCACACCAACCGCCAACGCCATTTCCAACCCATCGTACGCTTCATCTACGATTTCGTCATATGGTTCAAAGAACGCATGTGCCTTTTCCTTGAATGTTTTGACACGCTTTGGTCCTGCGCAATTATTGCCACGCGAATCACATCCGGCATAATCGAACGCTTCGTCCATTGTAACCTTTAATGTCTTCAGTGCGTTTTCAGCCGCCTCTATTTTGGTCAATATTTGACCAGAAATTTGCTTTCGCACTAAAATATCCGGATCGACACCATTTTCTGCGGCGTTACGCATTTCATCAGACAATTCAGCCGTCTGCCCCCCACCTGTCCCAGTTTCAGAAACAGCTTCCTGTGTCTGCTGATTCTTTTGTTCTGTGGCGGCTGCAACCAATGCCTTTTGTTCTTCTAATGCAGCCTGCATCTGTGCCATTTGTTGTTCATTTTGTGCCTGCATATCTTCCTGCATTTGCGCCATTTGCATCTGCATTTGTTTCAATTGCTCATCATTCTGTGCGGCGGCCTGTTGCACGGCCAACTGTGCCTGCTGTGCCTTGCTGTTTGCATTTGACACCATCTGGGCAGAAATAAAATCTATTAATTCATCACCATGTTTTTTGCAGGCCGCATTACTGTTAACGCATCCTGCGACAATTGGCCGTGCCACATCTATGGTTGAACAACCGGCGCACTTTGGTTGCGCACAACGCAAAATCAGCGAATTACAATTTCCAAAATCAGCAGTCGCCCCACCTGCCCCACCAGATGCCATGGCACGACTGTTCATCAACTGGTTCCAATTATTGTTATTTGTCGCCCCTGCATTCCCATTCCATGCGGTCAAATTACTGCCCGATGTTGTTGCAACCTGGGCATGCGCAAACACCGGGGTTGCGCACAAAGCCAGAAATAAAATTCGCTTAAACAACTTCATATTCTCTCTTGCCTACAATTTTAACACAAAAGCCCCCCAGATAAAAGTAAAAAAACTAATTCCTTTTACCATCACACAGTCGAATTCCAATAATAGACAAAACCAATATCACTATCATCCATCCATTCAAACCGATTGCACGATACGGCGTCTTATGCGCACCCCAAACAAAACCATCCAATGTCCCCACCGCACCAACAGGCAATGCCGATATTACTGCGCCATCTGCCGCAACAAACGCACTTATCCCAGAATAATTTGCCCGAATAATCGGCAGCCCTGATTCAATCGCATACCGACGCACCATATCCAAATGCTGATACGTACCCGGCGTATTTCCAAACCAATTATCATTTGTTATGTTCACAATCGCATGCACGTCACCGTCCCCAGAATCCAATAACAAAGAATCAGAAAAAATAATCTCATAACACACCGCCGGCGCAAAAATAAAATCACCGATTGCAATTAAATCCGGCCCACTACCTGGCGCTAAATCCACAGGCGTCGGGAAAAGCCCCAATGGACTATATTCGCCAAATGGAACCAAATGCGATTTATTGTAAACCATTTGAATATTTCCATATTCATCCGTCACGATCATAGAATTAGACAATTTTTTTCCGTCAAATGTATTTGCACCAATAACCACTGGCCGTCCCACCCCCCCAGCAATTTCTATTTTATCCCCCGGCACAACCACAAACGGATATGTTGTTTCAGGAAAAATAACAATATCCACACTTTCACCCTGCGCCGCCAAACGCATTAACTGTTGCATGTTATATTCTGCCCTGGCCAACACCTGTTCCCGATTATGAGTCGACTTTTGCAACTGCGAATTTGCTGGCTGAACGATACGTATCATCGGTCCTGTTGAATCTGCACCAAAATCAGAATATTGCATGTTTTTATAGCCAACAAACACACCCACACACCCAATAATCCCCAGCACACACATCATCGCCCAACACTTGCGGCATTTTCTGTTGCGCAAAACCTCAACCATTATCGCCACGGCACCAACAATAACAACCGTCAACCCCAACGCACCCCACAGCGCCATTGAATTTGCCAACACTGGCAACGGCATTGTTATATTCGCGACCGGATTCCATGGGAACCCCGTAAACATCCATTCACGTGCCCACAGCACCAAACCCCAAACACAGGCAAACAAAACCGCGCGACCTGCATTTGATGTGCGCACACGCGCAATCGCAATAAATGGCCACGAAAAAATCAACGCGCCCGCGATTGCCAAACCAATCACACCTGGGATTGTCCAAATTGCAAACTGCTGCGCCAGTTCTGGCACCACATAAATAGAATGCAACACCCACCAAAAATTTGCCAATGCATACATCGCACCAAATGGCGACACACGCAACAACGCTTTCCAAAACCCACCTATATTCTTGTTACGAACGGTCAACCAATACGCACCAGCGATACCAATTATTGTCCACCACCACTGATAGAATGGCGCAAACCCAAAACACGCAACCCCACCAAACAGTGCGTACAGCGCATATTGCCAAAATCCGTTTTCGCGAATTTTAAATCGCCCCACGAATCGAATTAATCCACCACCTGGGCAACAAACACCATCCTGACAAGCATCCAGCACTTCATCTGCATACGGATTTTTAATTCCCAACTTTTTCAACACGCGAATTTCCTTCATTTCCATCAGCACCGCTTCTTGATCATCTAAATGATCATACCCCAACAAATGAAACATACCATGAACAACCATATGCGCCACACGATCGGCAAATGTAATGTCTGCATCTTTTGCTTCACGCATAACAGTATCATACGATATATAAATATCGCCCAACAACACATCATCGCCCAATTCAAAAGACAGAACATTTGTCGGCCTGTCAACATTACGATATGTTTTATTGATTTCATGGATTTCCGAATCATTGGTCAAAATTATTGACACTTCGGCATTTTTATACTTTTCGCCAACCACCAAAGCAGCAATTTTTTCAAAATCAATCTTATACTTGTTCCAGCGTCTATCATGAACATCAACATATATTTTCATTTTTTCCACTCTTTATAATGGCACACTATGCCATATTTCCTTGATAGGTTTTTCCATAAACAAACAAATCCCCCCTGTTATTTTGCGATTTTTTTATCCTGGATTGAATTTGTCGTTTACCGACCCCGAATGCCATCTTAGCATTTTTGCCCTGTTTCATTTTTTCAGCCACACGTGTAATATCACGCTGCACACGTCGATTACCACTTGCCAACGCCAACTTATAATTCGCCAACGCCTTTTGCAAGTTACCTAATTGCTCATACGCAAATCCTGCATTATATTGCGCTGCACCATACTGCGACCTATCGCCAATTCTTTTCAACACTTCGCGCGCCTGCACAATCGTGTCATCATATCGTCCCAACTTGTTATATGTCGCAGCCAAATCATTACGCAACAACGCATTATCTGGATATTGTTCTATCATTTTTTCATACTTTTTTGCGGCCGCATTATAATCGCCCGCCTTAAAGCTGCCGATTGCATCCGCATACAGATCTTCATAACCTATGACATATGTCTTAATCTCGACCTGTTTTAATTCATTTCTTTTTTCCTTAGACGCAAATACATTTTCCCAAATACCGCTGGCACCAATTTCACATTTCCCGGCCAAACACTGGCTTGCAACATCTTTTGGCAACCAATCAATAACAGGTTTATATCTGGCACCAGTCAATGCCTGTCCTGATTTATTCGTTGGATTCTTTACCCACGTTAAAAATTCTTGCAACGTTTTATCATTAACAATCCGTTGTCCCTTTTTTTCAATAAACCAGTTTTCACGTTTTTCACCAATCTTATTATAAAATTCATACATTGCCCCAACGGGAATTTGCAAAAAAACTTCTGGTTTAATATTACCTTTCATCACCTGGGCTTCCAACCATCTGCGCCAACGCAAACCGTTTCCACCCTTTAAAAAGTTTCCCAAAGCATCTGCAATTTTTCCCTTATCTTTCCCATACAACCACGCCTCTCCAACCGACGTTGGATGTTTAACAGGATATTTTGCAAAAACACCACGCACCATATCCGCCGTAATTGCATTACCATATTCTTTATGCAGTTTATCCAATTCGGCGAACCTTTCATTGTACGCACGATTTCTTTTTCCATCAACGCGTGGCTGTTCTATTAAATCCGTTCCAACATTATACGTTGCCGCGGACAGCGCAATCAGTTCTGCTGCTGAATTAATATCCACCTTATCAAATGCGACATCATAGCACCACAACCTAAACAAAGTTTCTTTTTGAACAATATGCCAAGACGCCAATTCATACGCCTGTTGTGTTGTAATTGGCGGTGTATTTTTGTTCACACGCGTCCCATCTTTTAACACGGTCGAACCAAATCCAATTGTCCAAACCCCCTGACCATCCAAATAAGGAACATGTTCGCCATTTTCATTGGTCACAACCCCCTCTTTCGCAACTAAATCTGCGACCAAATATGGCACTACCGGTTTCATTTTATCCAGATATTCTGCATACGTCCCCGCCTTAGCCTTTTTAATTTCGCGCTCTATCTTTATTTGATCCCCCAGCTCTGCCAGTTCTGAATTATCCAACCCCAGCTTTGCACCCCACACAATTGCAGCTGTCATCATATAATAAATCACATGCGCAGCCAGATTCGGATTTTGTTTTATAAATTCTTGAAATTTATTTTTTTCACCATTTTCATTTTTACCAACATTTATTTTACCCAATGCCCGTTCCCACGCACGCAACAAATGATTATCCAGCGTCACATATTTTGCCATCCACAACAAAAACTGCGACAACCCTGTCACAGTCATTCCTGCCCCCTTTGCAACATTTCCCACCACACCTTTTGGCTGTGTACGCTTTATTCCCTGGGTTATACGCCCAACTGCCTTATGTGGCGCGTTAACAATTTTACGAAATTTTTCAGACATCTACTTCCTCCCCAAACCATTTTTCTTGGCTATTTTTGAACGTTTACGTGCATACGCAGGCGCCACAAACGGATAATCATCCGGCAATCCCCATTTTACACGATACTCCTGCGGTGTCAGATTAAAGCGTCGTTTTATATATCTGCGTAACATTACATGCCACGTACCATCTTCCAGGCATTGAATTTTATCTGGCATCACAGAATCTTCAATTTGCTGTGGCGTCACTGATGTTCCGCGCAAAATTTCGCGCGCGTTCTTAACAGCCTCTTCCATTGTCAGTTTTGGATTTGCATTAATTGCCGCCGCCGCCAGATTTGCCACCGCCAATGTAAACTCAGAATTTTTATTTACCAACTTGCGCTTTCCTTTATATTTTAATAGAATTATTATATCACAAATGAACCATAAATAAAAGCCAAATAAAATGACACGACCACTTGCCGATTTAATGCGTCCAAACACAATTGATGATGTTATTGGACAAACGACGCTGTTGGGCGAAAACGGCCTGGTCCGCCGCATGGTTGATAATAACAAGTTATCTAATTTAATTCTGTGGGGCCCGCCCGGGTGTGGCAAAACCACGATTGCCCGCGCATTGGCAAATTCTGTTGACATGGACTTTGTACCAATGTCGGCTGTATTTTCTGGCACCGCAGATATAAAAAAGGCAATGGATGCCGCCCGCATGAACCGGGACATTGGCCGTGGCACATTACTGTTTATTGATGAAATACACCGATTTAACAAAACACAACAGGATACATTACTGCCCTACCTGGAAGATGGCACTGTGGTATTTATCGGCGCAACCACCGAAAACCCCAGTTTTAATTTAAACAACGCGTTATTATCACGTTGTCATATCGGAGTATTACAGCCATTATCGACCACAGATTTATTGACATTAATAACACGCGCCGAAGAATTCGTTGGTAAGAAATTACCACTTGAAAACGACACCCGTCCGCACCTGGCCCAGATGGCAGATGGCGACGCACGATTTTTGTTGAACACAGTTGAATACCTGTTTAACGCAAATTTTAAAAAACCATTATCACCCGACGAACTGAATAACGCAGTACAAAAACGCGCCCCCCTGTCGGACAGGCATGGCGACGAACACTATAATCTGATATCTGCGGTTCACAAATCCCTGCGTGCCAGTGATACAGACGCCGCCCTTTATTGGACGGCACGCATGATGACATCTGGCCAAGATCCAATGTACATATTCCGTCGCCTGACCCGCTTTGCGGTCGAAGATGTGGGCCTGGCCGATCCAAACGCATTGCAGGTTGCGATTGCCGCCTGGTCTGCATACGAAAGATTGGGCAGTCCCGAAGGCGACCTGGCCTTGACCCAATTGGTAATATACCTGGGTACCGCCCCAAAAAGCATTGGTAATTATCGCGCGCAAAAGGCTGCCTATGCCGCCGCCCGCGAAACAGGCAGTTTAATGCCTCCAAAAAACATATTAAACGCACCGACAAAAATGATGAAGAATCTGGGGTATAATGCGGGTTATATTTACGACCCTGACACCGCCAACGGATTTTCTGGACAAAACTGTTTCCCAGAATCTATGGGCCGTCAAAAATTTTACCAACCCATCGAACGCGGATTCGAACGCGAAATAAAAAAGCGTCTGGATTATTGGGACAATTTACGTGAAAAATTAAACAAATCGAACTAACGCGCAATCATCATTTCGCCAATTTCACGCAACATCGCACGCACATTACACGAATAATCTGTACTTTTTGCGACACAGCCCACATTTGCCCGCTTAATCAAACCCGACAAAGTACGTCCCGGCCCCAATTCATAGGCACGCGTAATATTATACTGTGGAAACGTTTCCATAATATCCAGCCAACGCACCCCATGCGTCATCTGATTGCACAACGCATCACGCACATCACGTGGATTCGACATAAAATTTGCTGTCTGATTTGAAAACCAGTTTGTCTTAGGCGCATCGAATTGAATCCGTTCCATTCGTGCGCGCAACAATTTTTCTGCACCTGCCATCAACGCACAATGTGCCGGCACTGCAACATTTAATCGCTTGGCGATACGTGCACCATGCTTTTGTGCCGACTCTACAATTGCATCCAATGCGGCTCCATGTCCACTGATAACGAATTGATCACGTGCATTATGATTTGAAATCTGTGCATACCCCTTACCCGCGGCTTCGACCATACATTGCTCAACATCATCTTTGTTTAATCCAACAATTGCCGCCATTCCACCGGCACCGGCAACATCCTGCATATACATTGCACGCGCCGCCAACATTTGTACAGCATCGACCAAATTCATACTGCCCACACAATGCAGTGCCGAATACTGTCCCATTGAATGCCCCGCCATTGCATACGCAATGGTATGCAGCGGCACACCAAATTCGGCTTCGACCACATTTGCAATTGCAACAGAATGCGCAAACGTTGCCAGCGATGTATTTTCAGGCTTGTTCAATTCAGACTGTGAACCTTCAAAAGATATTTTTGCAATATCGCGTTTTGCGACATCTGACACTTGTTCAAAGGCATAACGTGCCACCGCAAAATCATTAAAAACATCTGCGCCCATACCAACGTATTGCGCACCTTGACCGGGAAAAACAAAAATTATTTTATCTTGCATAACAAGAACAACCTAACACAAAATAAAATATTGTCAAACAAAATCCAACGCCCCATGCTTGGTAAAAAATAAAAGATAATGGTATAGATAAAAACAAATCAGGCATCGTAGTGTACTGACGCTACATAAGATGCCTGATTTGATTTTAGATGAATTATTCTAATTTATTTGTTAGAACAGAATGTTGACACGCGCCCCAACCTGCGCATCATCCGATTCAAACTCATAGTCAATATGCCCCACATACTGTGTACGACCATACTGACGCACCAATTTCATATGCAACCATTCTTGGTCATAATCTGTACCTGTCTGTGGGTCTTTGTGCGTTGCCTTGCGAATGGTCAGACCTGCCCCAATTCGCCAATCAGGCGCAATACGGAAATATGATTCTGGTGTAAAATCCAGGAACGCAACCCCACGTTCATCATCAAACACCCATGTTGATTTCACGGTTGCCGCCAATGTCATACCCGCCCATTGACGCCCCATACGCACCCCCACATAATACGTAGAATCCGCATAGTCTGGTGTACGCACGCGATGACTGCCCCCAAACTTGAAACCGAACAAAACATCTGAAATTATACGCGCATCATTATCATCTGCATTTCCCATTCGATATGCACCGCCCAAATCGATGGCAGAAAACCCATCTTCGGTTCCGTTAAAGTCATGCTGGTAATGAACATTTGCACCAATTGCCAACCGATTATTCATCCCATACGATACCGATTGTCCGAAACGCAAAATATGATCCCAATATGAAACAGACGACTGTGACAAAATTTCTTCTGCCCCCTGCAGAAACAACGGATCCGACGTATCGGTTGCCAAATCATTTGCACGCGCAAACGACGGTGTAGCCATCACACCCAAAAAAACCAAAATCGATAAAAATTTACGCATAATATCTCTCCCTACATCCCATATAAACACCGCCCCCAGATACCCGGGGGCGTATTAATTTAGTAAATTCTAGAACTGGAACATCACCTGCAAACCAATCTTGGTTTCGGCAACATTATCCAATTTAACTGTGCCAATTTCGGTCCATTCTGGATATCCCAAATCTGCAGACTTGTACCAAACATATTTTTCTTTACCATCGGCACTGTCATAGAAAGCGGTCTTTACATACAAATTCAATGCAAACCAGTCATTTGGTTGCCAACCAATTGCCCCCTTGATATTGCCTTGATTATGCCAATCATAGTCACCAAAGATCGCCTCTACATTTAATGTCCAATCTTCGTTTAGAACACTGAAGACACCTAACCCGGCCTCTAAATACATTGCATTGCTGTCCCCGACCTGATATGGAATATACAGCGTCTGTTCCGCACCATTTACATCCGCGTCAACAACGGCATTACCATACGAATCCCCGTCCAGATCAACATACCAACCGCGCACCAAACCGTATATTGTGGATGACGATACCTTGTACCCCGCCTTTAAATCAATCAGGAAATTATTTGCAATATCTTTTTGATGCTGGAAATACGCAGATGCCGTTGCAATCCATTCGGTCGTATCAACAAAACGCCATTGCGCACCAAAACCAAACAAATTCAGACCATCATCGTCCATTTTATCATCTGGCGAATTATCATCCCATTCGAATTTGTATTCATTCATATCATACTGCAGCATTCCTAAAATCGCGATACGATCTGTGATACCATAACTGAAATCTTCCTTGATAGAAAATCCGGTCATATCCCATTTACCACCAATTGTTCCGCCCAAGTTCATATCAAAATCATACGAACTGTTATTATAAGACAAATCAGTATGCGACCCGAACATACCGCCCAACGGCTGATAGAACGGATGTGCCAAGAAATATTTACGACGCATTTTGTTCACAATTTTTTCAGAACGCGTTGTGCGCTGTGTTGTTTTTGTCGCGCGCGCCGACGAAGAATTCGCCCCTTCATACTGTTTATACAGCGCACTACGATTTTGTGGTTTTGTGTAATACAAATCACCCGCATCTTTGACCTCATACGTCTTGGTCAATGTACGCGTCTGATATTTTTCATAGTTAACTTTTTCACGTGTACGTGTGGCCGGCGCACTTGATAAATCTGCACTGGACCCTGCACGCATTCCCCAATTTGTTGCAGCGTCTGCACCAACCGCCCCCAGCGCCACCAACACACCAAAAATAACAGATAACGATTTTTTCATAATAAACAACTCCTTTTAAAGCGAATTATACCATAATTCAATCATACAAAAAAGAACAAAAAAAACCTATGCAACATTAATAAAACAAGAAACCTGCACAAACAAAGTTCATGCAGGTCTATATTTTACTTCTTCTTAGTTGCCGCTTTTTTTCGCACAACCTTCTTATCAGACTTTTCCGACGTTTTTGTTTTTTGTGTTTTCAACTCTTTCTTAAACACATTTAACCCATCGGCCAAATTTTTCATCATACCTGGAATTTTGTTATGCCCGAACAGTATAACTACCAACACAACAACGACCAGGATTTCCGCCCATCCAAAACGTCCAAACATCTTTTTATCCCCTTATTAATTATTTTGCAACATAACAATCCAGTCCATCAGATTTCGCATTGCGACAGAACCCATTTGCATCTGCAGCTGTCTTAAACGCGACACGCAAACGATATGTTGTTTTACCATCCTTTAATTGCGCCGCCAAGATAACAAACTGATGTCCTTCGAACAAACTCTTGTGTGCATTTTGAATCTGACGCTGGGCACTTTCGGCCAACGCACGCGTACTATATGATCCGAACTGCACATACCATGCACCCGCCACAGGCTTTGCCACTGGTTTTGTTGCGGCCGGCTTGGTTGCAGGTTTTGCGACTTTTTTTGCCGCAGGTTTTGCCGCCGGGGCCTTTGCTGGCGCCGCCACAGGCTGTGGTTTAGCAGCTGGTTTTTCCTCTGCCACAGGATTAAATTTCACTTCCTTGCGTTCT
Source organism: Candidatus Enterousia sp. (assembly GCA_045648865.1). GTDB lineage: Bacteria > Pseudomonadota > Alphaproteobacteria > Rs-D84 > Rs-D84 > Enterousia. Next base: position 3,453 of record JAZROU010000073.1, on the reverse strand, counting down.
TCGACAACACGCACCGGCACACCGGCTGTTGGAACAACTGGCTGTGGCTGGGCCACAACCGGCTGTGGCTGTGGTTGCGCAGGCTGTGGTTGCACCTGTACAGGTTGTGGCTGTACCTGAACCGGATCGACTGGTGGCATTACATTCATATCCACCGGTTGTCCTGCGTCTGCCTCTACCACCGGGGCATCCAGATCCACCTCTATCGTAGACGAAGAATCATCCCCAATTGCACGAATGATGACATAGGTTGCCAACACGATAACAACCAACCCCACCCCCAACAACAGCCACGGTTTTTTCGGGCGTGGCGCTGCGAACGGCGTCGCATCTGGCAATGTATCCATTGCGCCATTATCGTCTAAATCCAGTAAATCCAAATTATTATCATCATTCATGATAAAATCTCCCTCTTGTTCATTATGGACATTATATCATAAAATACGCCAAAGACAAAATGTCTTTGGCATAATTTTTTACTTTGGCATATTTCCAAAGTTTGGTGGCACAATCAGCTTTTGATTTTGTTCAACAATTGGTTCCACCTCGCACTTTTTTGCGCACGCCGCCACAACGCATGGCAACGCCATCACCGCCAACAACAACATAGTTTTTCTCATATTCTATCCCCCTTGACTTACAACGGCATTTTCACACTATTTTTCATCATTTCAACGAAATCCGCCATTGGCACAGATTCCTGTTTTTCCACACCCAACCGACGCAACGTGACATTTTTTTCTGCCATTTCTTTTTCACCAACAACTGCAATGATTGGTGTTTTTGCCAACGACAGTTCACGGATTTTATAGTTTACTTTTTCATCCCTTAAATCGGCACGTGCATTAACGCCGGCCGACCGCAATGCCGCCACAACTTCGTTTGCATACTCTGCATGCTTTTGCGAAATTGGCGTCACCACAACAGGCTCTGGCGACAACCACAGTGGCAAATTACCACCTGTTGATTCCAGCAAGATTCCCATAAACCGCTCAATCGACCCCAACATTGCACGATGCAACATAATCGGCCGATGCTTTTCACCATCTTCGCCAACATAAGACAAATCGAATCGTTCTGGCAAATTCATATCCAATTGCACGGTACCACACTGCCACACGCGCCCCATTGAATCGCGCAGATAGTTATCGATTTTCGGCCCATAGAACGCTGCATCACCTTCGGCAATTTCATATTCGATACCATTTGCATCCAGCGCATGCTTTAATGCCCCCTCGGCCTTGTCCCAGATTTCGTCAGACCCGATACGGAACTCAGATTCCTTGCGCGTGGCTAATTTCATGGTAATTTTATCGAATCCAAACTTGCCATAAATATCCTTGATAAATCGCAGGATTTTAACAACTTCTTCTTCCAATTGTTCTTCGGTACAAAAAATATGCGCATCGTCCTGGGTAAATTCGCGCACACGCATCAGGCCCGATAAACCACCTGCCGCCTCATAGCGATGCACCTTGCCAAATTCCGCCATATACAGTGGCAAATCCTTGTACGAACGAAGTCCATGCCCAAACACCAACATTCCACCAGGACATGACATAGGCTTAATACAGAACACCTTGCCATCCTGGGTTTTTCCTGAATAGTTGTGTTCCCCATACTTTGCCCAATGGCCTGACCGTTCCCACAAACACCTGTCCATAACGGCCGGCGTTGAAATTTCTTGGTATCCTGCTAATTCCTGACGATGACGTACATATTCAATCAGGCGACGATAAATTTTGTACCCCTTGTCGTGCCAGAACACCGACCCCGGCGCATATTCAGGTTCGAAATGGAACAAATCCATATCCTTACCCAGTTTACGATTATCACGCGCGGCGGCTTCTTCCTGCATTTTCAGGAAATTATCCAATTCTTCCTTGCTGGCGAACGCATCGACATAGATACGTTGTAACATTTTATTTTTCGCATCCCCCTTCCAGTATGCACCGGCCACACTGCGAATTTTAAACGCGTCCCGTGGCAAATCTTTGGAACTTTCCACATGTGGCCCACGACACAAATCCGTAAAATCACGGAAAGTATAGATTGACAATGCCTCGCCTGCGGCATCATATTCATTCAACCATTCCATTTTATATGGCTGGTCGGCAAAGATTTCTTTGGCCGCGTCCAGGGATACAATTTTCTGTTCAAAGCGTCCATTTGATTTAATCAAATCCCGCATTTCTTTTTCAATTTTTGCAAAATCTTCTTCGGAAAAACGATATTCTGTATCAAAATCATAATAGAACCCATTTTCAATCGCGGGTCCCCCTGCGAATTTAACATCTGGGTGTAATTTTTTCACCGCTGCCGCCATAACGTGTGCCAACGAATGACGTATTAATTCAATATCATATGCCATAATAAATGCCTTTTATATTTTTTAAATTTGATTAACTGTTTGATTATAAGAATTTGTGCCACGCACCGCAATAGAATTTATACCCCCAACGGGGTTGTAGTAGTTGTTGTAAAAAACAAACCAAACATTTTCATAAAGGCAATGTTATTCCTTTACATATAAAAAGTCAAGCCCCTTGCACCTGAAACAGAATAAACAAAAATGTTTCAGACAAAAACAAAACCGACAACGCAGTGTACAGAAGCTACATAAGTTGTCGGTTTTGTTTTTAGATGAATTATTTTTGTTTATTCTGCGGCGGTGAAAACCTTCTGCACATCGTCATTCGCATCCAGCGCATCCACCAACTTTTCTAACTTCGCATACGCTTCATCGTCCAGATCCATTGGCATATTTGGCAACCAGGTCAATTCGGCCTGTTCTGGTTCACCCAGTTTGTCCGCCAAATATTTTTGCGCGTTCACAAAATCTTCTGGTTTGATAGTGATTATAAAGCCTTCTTCGGACGTTTCCAGATTATCGGCATTGGCCTCCATAATAATTTCCATCATTTCATCTTCGGTTTTACCGATGGATGCGGGATACATAATCTGACCTGCGCGTGTAAACATGAACACAACAGAACCTTCTTCGCCCATATTTCCGCCATTTTTGCCAAAGATGTTGCGAATTTCCGGCACAGTGCGACGTGGATTATCGGTCAACGCCTCTACAATCACTGGCACCGCACCTGGTCCATACCCCTCGTAACGAACCGCTTCGTAATTTTCAGTATTCGCCCCCGAAGCCTTGTCAATTGCGCGTTTAATATTGTCGTTCGGCATAGACGCCTTGCGCGCGGTCAGAATTGCCAAACGCAAACGTGGATTGTTATCTGGGTTTTTATCACCCAACTTGGCCGCCATGGTAATTTCACGTGCCAGTTTTGTGAACAGTCCACTGCGTGCTGCGTCGGCCGCGCCTTTTTTATGCTGAATATTATGCCATTTACTGTGTCCACTCATATTTGACCTTTTTATTTATTTAGATTAAAATTACCCCAAAAGGATAACAAATGATTGGCAAATTGCAAGGCATAGTTG
>JAZROU010000072.1:0-3270 GCA_045648865.1 Candidatus Enterousia sp. | reverse complement strand
TCAAATGCCGTGTAATATTTACGACAGTTTTTCATGTCTGTATCATCCTGCTTTTTAATACCGGTCAGACCGCCCAGGACAGATCCATCTTGGATGCCCGCCCCCAGGTATCCGCCACCAACACCGCCACCCAGCGCGCCCAGGGCCGCCATCCAACCCTGAATCTTGGGCTGGGTTGCCTTTTTATCGGCACGGGCATCATCGCCAGCGGCGTTCGCTATTTTTTCCAGTTCTGAATTTGGTATCCATGAACCGCATGTAAATGCGTCACCGGCGACAAAGTATGCCGTTGACCAATTGGCGCCATTGTTAATTGTATCCTGGATGTATTTATCATCGGAATGTAATGACACGCGAATGCGACAGAATGATCCGTACAGGTCATTACTGGCCACGAATTGATCTGGGGTCAGACCCGCAACGCTGTAATTGGTTGGGACCTTGTTCGATTTCAGTTTCGCCCACAAATATGTCGAACCCAAATCTTTGTTACCCATGATTCCGCCATTATTCGCAGACAGACACATATTTTGTTGTTTTGTTAATTTGGCCTTGTAGATACCCTGGGCTTCGATTTCCAGATCATAAATCAAATCTTTGAACAGGGAACGCGCCGCCTGGGTCTGGACGTATGTGTCATAACCAATTATGACGGGTTCATCATAGGTCCCACCCGTTCCATCAACCGTGTCACAGACACCCTGGACATTGTTATCATTTGTGCACAGACGATTTCCATTGTCATCGGTTGCATAGATTTCGCCCTGGCCCACAGATTTTTTTGCAGAACCCGCATCCAACCAGCCAGAACGTACATCAGATGCACCACCCCATGTGTTTTCATCAGCACTGTCCAGGTTATATTTAACCTCTTCTATCTTTAGATGTTCTTCGCAGACACTGGCATTTTTAACTGTGTCAATGCACAGGCCCAATACAATGCTGTAATCCAGTACACCGCCGGCCTTGTTCATCGACTTATCAAACGCGGAATTACCGGTGTCTGTTAAATCAGATTGAATGTCCGTGCGATTGCGATAGCAACTGGCATAATCATTGCCGCACATAGATTTTACGCATGATGTGGCAACAGATTGGCAACGCTTTTTCATTTGGGCGATTGCAGCGGTGTTATAGCTGGTCGATAATGATGCGTTCAGACTGGCGACCACACCAATCGGATCGGCGCCCGCCCCATCGTCATATTCAGGGAACAATGTGTCGAATGCATCCGCCTGGCTAAATGTATAATTGTATGTGCCGACAGAATTTGGATTCTGGGCCGCATACTGACAATTCGCATCAGAATTTACAACAGATTGACACGCGTTTTTAATTTCAGTGCGCGTTGCATCGGCGTTGATTGAATTTTTACCCTTGTCGCTGAACACCAATGAATAGCATGCCGCGCCCGAACCGCCACCGCACGAACGCATTGCGCATTGGCTGATGGTTTCGATACACTTTTCCTTGGCACGGGTGTCGAATTTGTTGACCAGGTCGGCAATTTTTGCCTTCATCCCTGAATTCATGCGCGCAGAATATGCCAGGTCAAAAACCTCTTCCTGGTTATCTTCGTCACGTAATTGTGATGATGTTGGCATTACGCCGTCGCTGATGAATGTTGCATAGCAATATTTGTTCGAACCAATTGTGTCCAGACACGCATTCTTGACATATGATGCGATGTTGGATTTATTGTTCAAAGACGAAACATTCACTATTTTATCTGCCAGGGATGTAAGTGGTTTGCCGGTTGCAATCACGTCGACCAAATTAATCGTTTCTTGGGTTGAATTTTCATAGCACTTGTATGGATTTTCGCCACAGGCGTTCAAGATACACTGGTCCGCAACCTTGTAACAGGTGGACACCGCGTTGACAGCAGCCAGGGCCGCACCTTCGGTAATCATTTCGCCAATACGGCTGGTTGCCGTTGGGGCCGTGGACGATGTGGCACCGGCATTGCCAAATAATTCCAGTTTACCGTCGGACGCACAGCGCGCCAATGTTGAATCACAGAACACAGCCTGCTTTTTAAATTCGGCATTTGATGTACATAATTCAAAGTCCGCACCACAAACACTGTCTTTGCGCAGGCATGACGTATAACGACGAACACAGGCCGATGTGTCATAACGATTTGAAATCGCCGCCGCGGATATCATTTGGCCCAGAACACTGCCCGTTGTTGGATATGTGTATTCAGTAATTTCACCATAATTATTCTTGGTCGCGACGTTCGATAACGCAGATATATTTGATGTACCAAACAGACTTTGCACGCCTGCGGATGAACACTGGCTTAGTGTGGACAAACATTCAGGCATTTGCGCGTGGAACAGAACGTTGGTTGTGCATTCTTCAAAATTTGGACCACAGGCGTCCGCGCCCTTGATACACTGGGTATATGCGTCAATGCATTCAGCATTTGCCAATAACGTGGATGATGTCGTCGAAGATGTCGAACCCGTTGTTCCGGCCGAGCCACTGATGTATGCCGTCATTGTTGGCATACGACGAACCGCACCAGATGCACTGATGGCCGTCGCAGTGTTCAAAACACTGGGGCGCGCGGTCGCAGCATATGCCGCAGGCAACACGCTGAATATAGCCAATAAACTTACTGTATTTTTGAGAAAAGACATCCCCTGACTCCTGTTTATTTTTTGTTAATTATAACATATTTTTTCAAAAGCGCAAAGCCCAAAGAGCGTACCAGGATGATTTTTTGTGTTTTTTACACTACCCCCGTCGTATTCGCGACACCCCGTCGCCAGCGAAGGGGATTAAATGGATTCCAGGATGTATTTCAATTCCATCATGTCGGCCGGCAGGCGCGTCTTGAAACGCATTTGTTCGCCCGTCGTCGGGTGCGTGAATTCCAACACCTCTGCATGCAACATTTGACCATCGTGGGTCTTTAAAAATTCCAGCAAATCCGCATCACGAACCGACCCCAGGCGCGACGCACCACGACCATAGACCGGATCACACAATACCGGAAAACCATGCGCAGATAAATGCAGACGTATCTGGTGCGTGCGACCGGTAAACAATGTACAACGCATCTGGGATATGTGGGCGCGCGACCAGGCGTTTATAACCGAAACCTCGGTATGTGATGGCTTGCCCCCGGTTTTTACCATCGTCATCTTTTGACGGTTGCGCGACGAACGCGCGATATTGCCCGTAATATCCGCAGATTCCCAATTCGGAATCCCCCATACAAATGCAACATATTTGCGTGTCAGATTGTGTTCACTGAAC
>JAZROU010000071.1:0-28048 GCA_045648865.1 Candidatus Enterousia sp. | reverse complement strand
ATTAAAGAACAATGTTTATACCAAAGATGTAATTGATCAAAAGATTGCGGATGCAGTGGCCGGTGGTGAAATTAATCTGGATGGATACGCAACGACATCTGCTTTGGATGCATTGACGTTACTGGTTAATGGCAATACAGGCGAAATTAACACGTTGAAAAATGCGGGTTATCAGACATCGACCCAAGTTTCCGAAGCAATTGACACGGCAACGGCAACGTTGGCAACCAAAGACGAACTGAATGCCAAGCAAGATGTGTTGACTGCTGGTACGGGTATTACCATTACAGATAATACGATTTCTGCAAGTGTTGATACGTCGTCCTTTGTTGCTAAACCGGCAGAGCAACCGGATACGTATGGCGAATATGTGCTGATTCTGAATATCAATGAAGCCGGTGAGTCAGAGGGCTATAGCTGGCTGGATACCTTGGATTTGATAGGCGGTGTCGAGGAACTTTAGCCTGATTGAAGGGGCATTTGTGGTGTCCTGTTGATGGAAAATAATAGAGTGGAATTGTAAAATTGGTGAAAAATATGATTAAGAGAACAAGTTTTTTATTAATCTTTTTTGTTGCAAACTTGATTGCTACTTCTGCGTATTCGGTCACGGTGTCAAAAAGCTATGTTGACAGCAGCGATAAGACGTTGCAGAAAAACATAGTTAAAGTGCTGGGTATGGTGAACCAAAAGGATGGCAGTGGAGATTATATTTCCTTGAACACCAATGCAAAATTGGCAATTCCAGCTATTAATGAATTGAAGGCGATATTGGATACCAAGGCGAATGCAGATGATGTGTTGACGGCGGACAGTTTAACCGAATTGAACAAGGCGGTCGCAGCATTGGAATTGGGCAAGGCCGACGCCACTGATTTGGAAAGTCTGCAAAATGCATTGGATTCGTTGGGGGATAAGTATGCCACAGATGCAGAACTGACAGCGCAGATTAATGCGGTCAAGGCCATGATTCCATCAATGTCGGATTATGTTCTGAGATCTGATTTGGCACCGGTTGCGACATCTGGTTCATATGCTGATTTGACTAACAAACCAGACATTCCATCAATTGATGGTTTGGCAACGGATCAGGATTTAACAGATTTGCGATCTGCATTGGAAACGGAAATTGCGAACAAGCAGATTGCCGGAGACTATCTGGTTGCGGCAGATTTGACAGAACTGAGTGATGCGGTTGCGGAATTGCAGTCTGGCAAGGCGGATGCGTCCACAGTTACCACAATCCAGGAAACAATCAGCAAACTGGGCGACACGTATGCGACCAAAACTGATATGACGACGGCGGACGCAGAATTGTTGGCCAAAATTAATGCGATTAGTATCCCAAGTTTGGAAGGGTATGTAAAATTATCTGAACTGGCACCGGTTGCGACATCTGGTTCATATGCTGATTTGACGAACAAACCAGACATCCCATCAATTGAAGGTTTGGCAAAAAGTTCTGAATTGGAAACATTGCAGACGACATTACAGGCGGCGATTGATGAAAAGCAGGCCAAGGGCGAATATCTGGTTGCGGCAGATTTGAAAACATTGGAAGATGCGGTTACAGCATTGCAATCTGGCAAGGCAGATGCATCCACAGTTACCACAATCCAGGAAACAATCAGCAAACTGGGCGACACATACGCGACCGATGCAGAATTAACGGCGGCGATTGATGCGGTGGAATTATTAATACCGACAATCCCAACGAATGTTTCGGCATTTAACAATGATGCGGGTTATATTACCGACGCAGCATTGACAGATTATGCAAAATCTGCGGATGTGGAAATGGTTGCGAACAAGGTCTCAGACGCCACCGCTGAACAGATTGATGCCATGAGTTCTGCGGACAAGGCAACCAAGTATCCATCAATCGCAGTGTCCCAGACAATTGCAAATGCGGCGGTTACCAAGGTGAACGAAGTGGCGGGTGACCTGTCTACACTGCAAACCCAAGTTAGCACAAATACAGCCGACATTGCGGCATTGGGTGAAACAGTGGACGAGGTAGAGGTGATTGCACTGGCTGCAATTCCAAAACCGGGCAAAATATGTCAGGCGGCATCTGGTTCATGTGCGTTGACGGTTGATACCGAAGGTAATTTGACATGGGCTGTGATTGCGGGTGCGTTGAATAAAAATTAATAAAAGCATATTTAGCCATTGACGCGATTCGCTAAAAAATGGTAAAATGGGAATGAAATGAAATAAAACAAAACAAAAGAAAGGAAGGAAAAAATGAAAGTAAAAAATATTGTATTTTCGGGCGTAATGGCGGCCATTTTGGGTGCCACCGGCGCAAACGCGGCGATTAATGTTGCATCACAGGGCTATGTAGATAGCAAGGTTGCGAAGGATGTGTCGGCGTTGGAAACGACTGTTTCGGAAACATATCAGACCAAGGCAGATGCAGAAACTGCAGCCACGGAGGTTGCACAGGCTTTGGCAGAAAAGGCGAATAAAGGAACAACACTGGAGGCATATGGCATTACAGATGCGTATACCACGACCGAAGCTGATGAAAAGTTCATGATTATGAAAGATGCAACTGCGTTGGGTACTAACCTGCAATGGACAACAGATGGTAAGTTGGATACAAAAGATATTGCAACCGCAGATGGGTTGAGTAATTTGACCAATACTGTTAATGCTTTGAGTGGTGTTGTAAATGGTGATGCGGAAACTGAGGGTACAGTTGCAAATAAAATCGCGACTGCATTGAATGATTATTCAACAACAGAAGAAATGGATACTGCGATTGCGACCGCGACGGAAAATATGGCGAAGACCAGTGATGTGGCAACCGCTAAGCAGGAAGCGATTGATGCGGCCGGTTTAGCAGCAGATACCAAGATTTCAACGGCGTTGGCAGATTACACAACAACAGGAGATTTGACAACGACTTTGAATAGTTATGCAACAACCGAGGCATTAAATGGTGTTAAGGCAACGGCGGAAGCGGCCGCAACAAAAACATATGTTGATACAGAATTTGCAAAATATACAACAACGGACGCGTTGAATACAAAACTGAATGATTATGCGACAACTACCGCATTAAAGGCAGAAGAAGATGCACGTAAAGCAGCGGACGAAGCCACGACAGAAGCATTGAAAGCTTACACTAAAACGGCTGATTTGGATGCGGGCTTTGTAACAGAAGAAGAAATGACAGAATTCAAGACGGAAAATACCGATGCAATCAATGCCAAGGTTGCCCAGTCTGACTATAATACCAAGGTTGCCGCATTGGAAGCCAAAGACACCGAATTGGCAAATGCGTTGGCAACCAAGATTACGGCACCGGCCGCTTGTGAAAAACAGGATTGTGTATTGTCGATTAACAAGGCAACGAATACAATTACATGGGTGCCATTGACAGAACCTGTTGCAGACTATCTGAATAACTAATTTATAAAATATTTCATCCGATTCGTTTTTTGTCTTTACACACATTGGCAAAAAATGATAGGATGAAATAACCGAATGAAGGGAAGGGAAAATCATGAAAAAATTAACAGCTGGTATATTTACCGTTATGTTGGGCCTGTGTGCGACATCTGGTGCAGATGCGGCCGTTGCGTCTAAGGGCTATGTTGATACCAAGGTTGGTGTGAATACGCAATCAATTGAAACATTAACACAAACCGTTGCAGATAATAAGACAGAGGCTGCCAATGCGATTGCGGCTGAAAAGTCCGCGCGTGAAACTGCGGTTTCTGGGTTGGATACACGTTTGATAACTGCAGAAGGGACGATTGCTCAACATACGTCTGATATTAGTGCTATTAATGCGGAATTAGACACGATGGCGTCAGATGAAACTGTTACGGGATTAACAGGTGATGTTACTGCGTTGCAGGCTCAGGTTGGCACAGGTACGGTAGATTCTCGTATTGAGACGGCTAAGCAGGCTGCGATTGATGCGGCGGCGGCTGATGCGACATCCAAGGCGGATAAAGCATTGGCGGATGCAAAAACGGATGCAGAAAAATATATTGATGCAACGGAATTGGCAGACTCTCAGTCGGAACAGAATACTGCTATTGAAACGGCGTATAAAGCAGCCGACAAGGTAATCACAGATTCTATTGGTGAAGTTGCCGAGGGAAAAACGATTGTTGGAATGATTGCTGATGCACAAACTGCTGCGACATATGATGATGAAGAAGTTCGTGGTCTGATTGCTGCTAATGATACTGCGATTAAGGCAAATGCACTGGCGATTGCAGATAATGAAACAGCGATTGAAGGAAACGCAGGTGAAATTTCTGGTTTGAAAACTTTGGTTGGTACAACTGCGGTTGCTACACAGATTTCTAGTGCAATTGCAGATGCTAACTTGAGTCAGTATGCAACAAAAGAAGGTCTGACTGGTGCGTTGGCGGATTATGAACTGAAGGCAAAGTTGAAGGCTTTGGCTTACAAGGCGACAGTTGGTACCGCTGATATTGATAATTTGGCGGTGACAACGGCCAAATTGGCAAATGGTGCCGTGACCGACGAAAAGATTGAAGCGGTTTCTTCTTCTAAGGTTACAGGATTGTCCGCTTCCTTGGCAGAAAAATTGACAATTCCAACGGCTGCAAATGAAACAGATGGTAAGTATGTTTTGACCGCAACTGCGTCTAATGGTCAGGCGACTTACTATTGGGAATCAATTGCGCGTGAAGGTGAAGGTGAAGAATAATTACGCCACGTGAAATTTTGTGTCGTGGGTGGTGGTTCGCCCACGGCATAAATAAAAAAATCAAATAAACCAAAGACAAAGCAAGAAAGAAAGGAAAGAAAAATGAAAAAAATATTAACAGTATCTCTGTTTGCAATGATGGCGGTCAGCGCAGCAAACGCAGATATCGCATCAACAGAATATGTTGGTAAGCAGATTACGGCGACTGCCGGTACGTTGGGTAATTTGGATACAACTGAAAAGACGAACTTGGTTGGTGCTATTAATGAGGTTAATGCAAATATTAGCAGTATTTCTACTGACACGGGTAAGCTGACATCAGGTTTGCAACAACTTCAGCTTGATTTGGAAGATGCGGTAGAAGCATATGAAGCGGCGGATACCGCATTGGATGGTCGTGTGGACGCATTGGAAGGCGATAATACAACAAATAAAAATAACATTACAAATTTGCAGACGGCAGTTAATGAATTGAATACAGGTGATAATTCTGTTTCTAACAAGATTGCAAAAGCCTTGGAAGATTATTCAACAACGACAGAGATGAACACAGCGATTACCAATAACGCAGTTAATACAGTGGTGTCAGGTACAGCAAATGGTACAATCGAGGTTGATGGTACTGATGTTGCGGTTAAAGGTTTGGGTTCGGCGGCATATACAGAAGCGACGGCATATGCGACATCAGCGCAGGGGCAGTTGGCGGATTCTGCAGTTCAGACGGTTGCGACAGGTTCTGCAAATGGTACAATCGCGGTTGATGGTACTGATGTTGCGGTTAAAGGTTTGGGTTCGGCGGCGTATACTGCATCGACAGCATATGCGACGGCTGCACAGGGTACATTAGCGGCCAGTGCAGTTCAGCCAGACGAGTTGGCGGCAGCGAAAACTGAATTAGAAGGCAAGATTGCAGAGGCTAGCACAAGTGCGGGTACAGCATTGACAGATGCCTTGAAAAATTATTCAACAACGACAGAGATGAACACAGCGATTACCAATAACGCAGTTAATAAAGTAGTGACAGGTACAGCAAATGGTACAATCGAGGTTGATGGCACCGATGTTGCGGTAAAGGGGCTGGGGTCGGCAGCATATACACAATCGTCAGCATATGCGACAGCGGCGCAGGGGGAGTTAGCAGCTTCTGCAATGCAGGAAGCAAACCTGAAGGCATTGGATTCTTATACAGAAAACAATTGTGGCACAGAGGGCGTTATGTGTTCGTTGGTTTCTGATGGTGGTAAAATTTCTTGGGAAGTTGTCAACCAGGGTAAATAATAACCCTATAAACATTGTCCGGGGGGGGGGCATATGTCACCCCACCGGATGGTGGGTTTTATTTTGGCCGTATTACAAAAATTGTGAAAAAAAATTTTTGCAATATGCGTCATTTTGTCCTTGTGCGATGTAGGTGGGGTTGAATATAATGCATAAACGAACAGAGAGTGGTGAAAAGTATTGGTGGGATGTCCTGATGATTAAGACAAGATTTGTTTTTGCGGTATCTTTGGTGGCTATGTTGGCGGTTGGTTCTGCGTGGGCAGACGCACCAGCGGCCGGTGGATCGCTTGGGAATCCGCATGATGTGTATCAAACACAATTGCCAACAGATGCTAAGGGTATTGCGGGTGTTTCATATGTGAACAAGGCTGTGAATGTTGCGGGCGCATCCGCCCAGGCGGCCGAGGCACATGCCGCAGCGGCGGGACAGCATGCATTGGATGCAGCAGCAAGTGCAACAGAGGCAAAAACCAGTGCCCAGTCGGCAAATGATGCGTTGGCAAATAAAGCGGATAAATCTGATCTGAATAATTATGCGACAACAACAGCTGTTAATGCCAAAGAAGCAACAGCGAATAAGTTGACATCAACTGCAACAACAACAGTTTCTGAGTCAAATAAGGACACTTTGTATCCGTCGGTTGGTAAAGTTCAATCAATGATTAATGCATTGGATGTGACGGATTCTGCGCAGGCTGGCAAATACGTCAGTGCGGTTTCAGAAACGGATGGTAAGATTACGGTTACACGTGCATCTTTGCCAACTATCCCGACAGTTAATGATGCTACATTGACCATCCAGAAGAATGGAACAAATGTTGCAACATTTACTGCGAACTCTGGAACGGCTGCGACTGCGAATATTACGGTTCCTACTACTGTTGCTGAGTTAAGTGATTCTGAAGATTATGCGACGGTTGAGCAAGTAAATGTTCAACTGAGTTCCATATCGACGGAGAATGGTAAATTGAGAAGTGCGGTTGAACAATTGCAGGGTGATTTAGAATCTAAACAGACGGAATCTACAGCTGAATATCAGATGGGTAATGCGAGTGGTGGTTGGACGACTATGACGGCTGCGCAACAGAATGCTTTGAACAGTGGTGTGACGTCAGCGACAAAGGTCACGCATACGGCGAATACTGCGGCGGGAACAACGACAAGACCTGTTTATGTCACCTCTGGTGGTGTTGCGACGGCGGTGACGGGTGTGAGTATTCCATATGGTGCGGAGTCAAATCCGACGTCATGGGTAACCATTTGGGTTGAATAAGTATAAAATCCCCCACTCGGGGGATTTTTTTATGTTTTATTTATAAGGCACTACCTGGGTCCCGCGCAATCGAAATGTTTGCGTGGGTGGAACCAAGCGGGTATGACGGTGGGGTGTGGTAAAAAAACATTGTATTATTTCAGGCTACCCCTTGTCATGTGGGGGCATGACACATCCCGCCAAGGGCGGTGAGAATCAACGGAATTCACCCCACTAAAGTTTTATTCGCACAACCATTCGCTAAATAAAAGTTTAGTTTGCAAAACACGTTAAGTGTTTTGTCATTCCGTGGCTTGACCACGGAAACCAGGTAGTGCCTTATAATAAATTGTTTAAATCATCATACAAATCACGCCACTGTGGATTATGTTTTTCAATCAAATCTTTTTTCCAATTTCGTTTCCATTCTTTCAGTCGTTTTTCATGTCTTATTGCCTGGTTAACATCTTCAAAACGTTCAAAATAAACCAGCGTGCTCACGTTGTATTTATTTGTAAAACCTGGCAATAAATGATTTTTGTGTTCAAAAATACGTTGTGGTAAATTACTGGTGAAACCAATATATAATGTTCCGTTTTTGGAACTGGCCATAATATAAACATAATAATATTTTTGTTCAAAACTCATAATATAAGAATGCATAACCTGGGTCCCGTGGTCAAGCCACGGGATGACAGAATTTTTTTATTTGTGCCTGCGGGGATTAAAACAGGCTGATCAGGCATATGCCAAGGCCCGCCGCAATTATCGCGCCAAGTGTTAATGGCCAGAAATACTTTTTAACAATTGCATTGGCGCGTTCTTGGAAAAAATAGAGCAGGGATGCGATTATCGCAAAGCGGCCTGTGCGGAATATTGCCGATACCGCCAAAAATATCCACAGTGGATAGCCGATAAAGCCCAACCATATCGCCAGCAATTTGTACGGTATTGGGGTGACCGCCGTCAAAACAATTATCCATATGCCGTACTGGGTAAACATCGGCTTAATCGATGTTTCAATTAATTCAGGATTCGAAAACGTTTCAATCAGCCATATGCCAACAGAATCATACAGCCACATACCAATCATATAGGCAATTGCACCACCAACAATAGACCCCAGTGCCGCCGCAATGGTGATTGGAATGGCGCGACGTTTATTCGCGATGATGGGTGGGGTCATGAATACTTCGGGTGGGATAAATAAAAATATAGATTCGCATATCGTTAGCAAAAATACCAGCCATGAATAAACACGTGATTCTGATTTCTGTAAGATGTATTCTGAAAATTTCATGGCCAGTCCCCGTTTGTGAAAAAAATTACTTGATTGTGATTTAATATCTTATATTTTACATACTATAATAACACAAACAAAGAAAATATACATGCCAAAAAAACAATTTAATTCAAATCGAGGTGAACGCGTCGCAGCAAAAGTGCAAACGTTGGTGGCGGAAATACTGCGCGATAACTATGCGGATGACCCAATCGTGTCAGGGGTGTCAATCGTTGGGGCGGATTCACATGGGGGGCTGCAATTTGTGCGATTGTTTTTCTATACCAGAAATGCAGATGTGAAAACAGTGCAGGCGCGAATGGATGCAATTACACGTACCGTGCGATTTGAACTGGGCGCGCGTATGAACCAAAAATATGTGCCGGATATTAAGTTTGTGTATGATGATACGCTGGAACGGGCCGCGCGTATCGATGAACTGTTGAATAATTTGGATGTGGGTAATGATTAGACGTGTGTTTTCTTTGCGTAAAGAGATGTTGTGGGATTGTTTTTATATCGCAAATCAATTTGTTGATGCTGCTTTGTTGGCATCGTGGGCGCAATTAAAGTATAAGGTCGATTCGGGACAGGTGGTTTTATTTGTCGATGAAAAAGATAACGGATTTTTAAGAGGGTTCTTGCTGGGGGGGCTGGAATCGAATGTCGCGGTGGTCAATAATTTGTTCGTTGATAAAAGATTCCAACGTGGGGGTGTAGGAAGTGCACTGTTGCAGGCGTATGAAGATTTTGCGCGCAGTGGTGGGATACAACAAATAAAACTGCAGTCGCGGCCAACAAAACAGGCGATGTCGTTCTATCAAAAGAATGGATACGCAAAAATGGATTTTGGATATAATATGCAGAAAACTTTGTAAAAAAATCACCTTGAAAATGCGGCAATAGTATACTAGGATATGCCACATAAGTATAGGTGAGTTTGTATGAAACAGTCTAATATCCGTAATTTTTCAATTGTTGCACATATTGATCATGGTAAATCGACGCTGTCGGACAGATTAATCGAATTTACAGGTGGGTTACAATCGCGTGAGATGAAGGCCCAGGTCTTGGATTCTATGGATATCGAACGTGAACGCGGAATTACGATTAAGGCCCAGACGGTGCGACTGAATTATACTGCGAAAAATGGCGAAACATATCAGCTGAATTTAATGGATACGCCGGGACATGTGGATTTCTCGTACGAGGTGTCGCGGTCATTGGCCGCATGCGAGGGGGCGTTGGTGTTGGTGGATGCAACCCAGGGGGTGCAGGCACAGACACTGGCGAATGCATATCTGGCATTGGATAATGATTTGGAAATGCTGCCGGTGTTAAACAAGATTGATTTGCCGTCTAGTGATGTTGCAGGTACGCGTGAACAGATTGCAGATGTTATCGGATTGGATGCAAATGATGCATTGGCAGTGTCAGGTAAAACCGGCGATGGGGTGCCAGAACTGTTGGAAGAGATTGTAAATAAATTGCCAGCACCACATGGGGATGAAAATGCGCCGACGCGCGCGTTGTTGGTCGATTCGTGGTACGATTCGTATTTAGGTGTCGTGATTTTGGTGCGCGTTGTTGATGGAGCGTTGAAGCGCGGACAGAAAATTAAATTTATGGCAACAGGTGCCGAATATGTGGTCGATAAAATTGGGTATTTTACGCCAAAGATGGTTAATGTTGATACGCTGAATACCGGGGAAATCGGATTTATTATTACAGGTATGAAGACAATTCATGACTGTAAGGTGGGGGATACAATTATCGATTCGAAATATGAAAGTGCGCAGATGTTGCCAGGATTTAAACCATCTGTGCCGGTGGTGTTTTCGTCGTTCTTTCCGGTTGAGGCAGACGATTACCCGACATTCCGTGAAAGCGCAGAGAAATTAGCGCTGAATGATGCATCGTTTATGTTTACGGTGGAAAAATCATCGGCGTTGGGATTTGGGTTGCGTTGCGGATTTTTGGGGTTGTTGCATATGGAAATTATTAGCGAAAGGTTGGCGCGTGAATTTAATCTGAATCTGATTAATACGGTGCCAAGTGTGCTGTATAAAATTCATATGCGCGATGGCAGTGTGATTGATTTGGAAAACCCAGCCGATATGCCAGAGCCAACACGAATCGCAGCAATCGAAGAACCGTGGGTGCGCGCAACGATTATGATGCCTGATAAGTATATGGGGGGGATTATGTCGCTGTGTTCGGAACGGCGCGGGGTACAGGAAAATATTTCCTATGTCGGAAATCGCGCAGTTCTGGTATATCAATTACCGTTGGCGGAAATTGTGTTCGATTTCTATGACAGGGTAAAATCTATATCGTCAGGGTATGCGTCGTTTGATTATGTGGTATATGGGTATCAACCATCTGATTTGGTAAAGGTTAATATTTTGGTTAACGAAGAAAATGTAGAGCCGTTGTCATTTATGTGCCATCGATCGTTTGCAGAAAAACGTGGACGTCAGATTGTGGAAAAGTTGAAAGATTTGATTCCACGTCACCAATTTAAAATCCCACTGCAGGCGGCAATCGGGGGTAAAATTATCGCAAGAGAAACTATTGCGGCATATCGCAAGGATGTTACTGCAAAGTGTTATGGGGGGGATATTACACGTAAACGTAAACTGTTGGAAAAGCAGAAAGAGGGTAAGAAACGTATGCGTTCGTTCGGTAATGTAGAAATTCCACAGTCTGCATTTATTAATGCATTAAAGGTATCGTAAAAAGTATAAAGGGTGAGTATTATGAAATGGTTTAATTATTTGTGTAAAACCCCGTTGGGGACGATTCGCCAGGATTGGAATGAGTATTGTAATATTAGGCGAAGTATAAAAAAGATGGATGAAGCGCTGGAGCGTGCGCAATCGTATTTAGTTAAGTTGTGTCTGATTGGGGACGAGTTTGTTAAAGAAGAAAAATCTTGTTTGAAGCAGGTTGAAATTGTGCCACCTGTGGGTGAATTGGTTGATGATGAAAATCTGCGTTTTTATACACAGCGTTGTCCTCGTTTTTATCCTGTTGGTGATGAAGTGCCTTGTGGATGTAAGGAATGCAATTATTGGTTGCGTAATCAGATGTACAGTAAGCATTTAGAACGTAAGAAGCAATTGATGCAAGAGTGTAAAATGTTTTGGGCCAGGAAATTTGAAAATGTAAAATAATTTAATAAAAAAGGGGGGCGGTATGGCGCACCAATTTTATTTTAATCCATATATACTGGATAATTTGCCGGCGCCCGCAAAAGGGTTTGATGTTGTTCAGGATATTTCAGAACCAAGATTGCGGATGTATGTCACCAGTCGTGGTGTAAAAACATTCTTTGTTCGTAAACGTGTGCGGGGCAAGGATAAACGCATATTGATAGGAAAATATCCAGACGTGGATATCGAATATGCGCGTGGTATGGTTCCCCAGATTCTAGAAAATGCGACTAAGAAACCACCAGTGCGCAGAAAAAAAATTCTGTTTAAGCAATTCTTGGATTTGTATTTGGAAAACAAGGTGCGGCGTGGTGAAGATTCTTATGTGAAGCTGCTGCGTGCAATTAACAGGCATTTGGGCACTTTGTTTGATAAAAAAGTTTGTGAAATTACAACGGATGATATTCAGGCGTGCGTGAAAAGTATTGATGGTGCGGCAATTGCTGCACGAATGCAGGAATTGTTGCAAAGTATTTTTAATTATGCGGTGGATGCGGGGTATGCGAAATCGAACCCGGTCGCAGGATTAGAGAAAGTAAAGCAAAATCGTCGCGTGCGACCTTTGAACAGATCGGGGCTGTTGCGGCTGATAGATGCGATTGATGAAATGGAAGATGTTATATTGCGTGCTGCTTTTTTGATGCAGATTTATGGGTTGGCGCCGCGATCAAAAATTTTTTCAATGGCATGGGAAGATTTAGATTTTAATCACGATATGTGGAATGGTTGGCCGCTGTCAGACAGGGCGATTGTTTTGTTGCAGGATTTGCCCCAGGATGGTCATTGGGTTTTCCCAGGACGCGGGGGAATGCATTTGACAGATCCACGTACAGCATGGAAGAGGGTTGTTAGCAAGGCTGGAATCCCAAATTTGACAATGGATGATGTGCATAAATTTTTAATGCGACGGTTGGTGTGGGCGCCTGATAAAGAGGATCTGCGAATGAATATAAATTCCCTGATGGATGATGTTTGTTGCCCCAGCATATAATTTTGCGTTTGTCAAGTGTTTGTTATCGTTTGTTATAATTCCTTGACAGTTATGCCATAAAATGATAGTTTATTGTTTAATGACGGTCATGGTATGGACCAAACAATTTAACTAAAACAAAGGAAAAGAAATGACAACTTTTGAAAAAGTAAAAAAAATCGTAGTTGAAAAACTGGGTGTATCAGAAGATAAAGTTACAGAAACTGCGACATTTGTTAACGATTTGGGTGCTGATTCCCTGGACGTTGTTGAATTCGTTATGGAAGTGGAAAAAGAATTCGATATCACAATTCCAGATGATGCGGCAACAAAATTGGAAAAAGTTGGCGATGCGGTTAAATACATCGATGAACATAAAAAGAATTAATTTTGTGTTTTGATTTGCTTGTCCGTCGGTATGTCCGGCGGATTTTTTTTATTGTCTTTTGTCGGGGAAACATTATATTATATGAACGTATGTTAGTTATACAAAAGGAATATATGTTATGAGAAGAGTTGTTGTTACTGGGATGGGTATTGTTTCCCCTGTTGGAACAGGTGTTGAATATGTGTGGAAAAACATCCTGGCGGGTAAGTCTGGTGTGCGCAAGATTGATTCTTTTGATGTGTCAGATTTGGCATCGCAAATCGCAGGGATTCCACAACAGGGAACAGAACCAGGTGAATTCAATCCAGACGCGGTTGTCGATGCACGTGAACAGCGTAAGCTGGATCGATATACAATTTATGGTATTGTTGCTGCAGATGAAGCAATCAAGGATGCAGGGCTGGAGAATTATACAGGTGATAAAACCCGTTTTGGTGTTTCAATTGGCAGTGGTATTGGTGGTCTGAATACGATTTATGATAATTGTATCGAATTGCATGATGGTGGACCACGTCGTGTCAGTCCATTTTTTATCCCCAAAGGGATTATAAATATGGCAGCGGGAAATATTTCAATTAAGTATGGATTGCAGGGACCAAACATTTCTGTTGTGACAGCATGTGCCACAGGTGCACATTCGATTGGTGAAGCGGCGCGTATGATAAAATATGGCGACGCAGATATTATGCTGTGTGGTGGGACCGAAGGGGCCGTTGGGCGGATCGGTTTGGCCGGATTTTCAGCAATGAAGGCATTGAGTACGCGTAATGATGCCCCACAGGCTGCGTCACGACCATGGGATAAAAATCGTGATGGATTTATTATGGCCGAAGGTGCAGGTGTTTTGGTTCTGGAAGAATATGAACATGCCGTTGCGCGTGGTGCAAAAATTTATGCCGAGGTTGCAGGATATGGTATGTCAGGTGATGCGTACCATATTACAGCGCCCGCGCAAAATGGCGAAGGCGGAAAGCGTGCTATGGAATCTGCATTGAAAGATGCGGGGTTGAATCCAGCAGACGTGGATTATATTAATGCGCACGGAACATCAACGGGATTGGGGGATATTGGTGAACTGGCCGCGGTGCAAAGTTTGTTTGGTGAAGCGGATGTATCGATGTCGTCCACAAAGTCTATGACGGGGCATTTGCTGGGGGCAGCAGGTGCGGTCGAGGCAATATTCTGTGTTTTGGCAATACGTGATGGTATTGTGCCGCCAACAATTAATTTGGATGAACCAGAAGATGCAGTTGGGAATTTTGATTTGGTTCCACATGTTGCAAAAAAACGCAAGGTTGATGTGGCGTTAAGTAATTCTTTTGGTTTTGGCGGGACAAATGCCAGTATCGTTTTGAAAAAAATTTAGTTTAAAATAAAAACTGGATTGAAAACCCGCGACCTTGTTCTGGTGGCGGGTTTGTTTTACACAAGAGTATTTTAGGAAACATTAATTATTGTTGGGCAGATAATCGGCGCGAATAAAATACAGACCCGATGCGGGCGCAGTTGGGCCAGCGGCACTGCGGTCGCAGGCCGATAAAATTTTGTCGATGTCGTATGGTTTGCCCAGTCCTATTTCGATTAGGGTGCCAACAATATTGCGAACCATATGATGTAAAAACGAACGCGCGGAAAATTCAAATATAATTTCATCACCAGACTGTGTTATGTTAATTCTGTCCAATGTTTTTATTGGGGATTTTGCCTGGCATTGGGATGCGCGAAAACTGGTAAAGTCATGATTACCAATCAGGCTTTGCGCGGCAGTTTGCATGGCGATAATATCCAGTTTTCTGGGCACCCAGTAAACACGTTGTTTTTGTAATACTGGTGCGGCGCTGCGATTTAATACAACATATTTGTAATGACGTGCAATGCAATCGAAACGCGCGTTAAATTCGTCGGGGACAATTTCACATGATAATACGGATATGGGTTTGTCGACCAAATAAAAATTCAATGCGCGCATAACAGTTTGTGCACTGTGGTTTTTGTCCAGGTCAATATGCGCAGTCATCGCAACTGCGTGAACGCCGGCGTCGGTACGACCTGCGCCAACAACGTCGGGACGGGTACCACAGAATTTTTCAATGGCGTCTTTTAGTATAGATTGGACCGATGGGCCTTGGCGGTTTTCTTGCCAGCCGATTAAATTGGTGCCGTCATATTCTAGGGTTAATTTGTATCGTGTCATATTGTGGTTTATCGTATGTGACGTTTTCTGAATTTTTGTGCCAATATAAATTTTTCACATGTGTGTGTTGGACTGACTCTGTCAGGTTCGCCAAATATCAATTTGCGCAGGCTGATGTTATAGCATGCGGGGTCATTAAAGTATTTATCAAAATACAGGCAGTATTTACACTGTCTGGGTACAAATTCCGGGATTGCTTCGAATTGTGGACATGAATCGGTGGTTGGTGATTCTATTTTTTTATAGCATGAAAAAAAGCGCCGCACTGGATCTGTTTTTGCACATACGATACCGGTCTTGTTTTCGATGCTGTGTATGCAGTTAATGCAACTTTCTGGGTAAATAATTGGCCCTTCTATTATTTCCATTTTTATTCTCCGTATTTTATTTCTGTGCCGTGCAGGCCGTTTAAAAAACTGGCCCAGTCCATCGGTTTTTTCCCGGCGGGCTGCACTTGTAATATTTCAAGTTTGTTGTTGTTGATTTTTGTTTCCAGAATTTTTATATCGATGCCGTTGATTTTTGTGCGGCCGCATCCCAGTGCACGAATTTGGTTGTGGATTTGTGTCGCGTCACGTGACCAATCGATGATTTCGTCAGAACCGGTCCATTTTTGTGTAAATGTTGGGGTGCCTGATTGTGGTGTGGCTGGATATGCGCGCGGATTTTTCAGGTATTGAATCAGTATTTTTGATGCGATTTGTGATACGCGCTGTTCGATGATTTCGTTTGTATCATTTATGTCGATATCGAATTCTTGGCATATGTGAATGTCGCCTGCGTCCAATTGGGCGGTTACGTCCATTAAACATACAGCGGATTTTGTGTCGCCATTGTAAATTGCGGTGCGAATTGGTGATGGGCCACGATATTTTGGTAACTGGCTGGGGTGAATATTGATGACAGGCGCAGACGACAGAACATTGTCGCGTAAAATTACACCATATGAAATAACGATGACCATATCAGGTGAATAATTGTATTCGTTTATATTGGTATGAACCGTCAATCCGTTATTTTCAGCCCAGGTGTGTACCGGTGATGGGGTTAATATCTTTTTACGGCCAGCTGGTTTTGGGGCACGTGTAAACACGGCCATAATTTCGTGGCCTGCATTTTTTATCGCGTCAAATATCGGAACAACAAATGCATTTGTTCCCATCAGAACTAATTTCATTTTTTGTACTTCTTTACTTTGCGCATAAGCATTTCGCGTCTGAGTGGCGAGAGATAATCGATAAACAGTTTACCGTCCAGGTGATCCGTTTCATGTTGAACGATTCGGGCAGGGGTGCCAGACATTTGGGCGGTTTTTTTGTCGCCTGATTCATCGGTCCATTCAACAATTACGGAATCAGGACGTGTGACGTTGGCAAATACAGGCAATCCATCATTGCCCAGAACAGACAGGCAACCTTCTTCCATTGTGCAGGTTGTTGTGCCGTATGATATTATGCGTGGATTTATCATTTTGTATACTGTTTCTGAATCAGGGTCCATCATGACCAAAAAACGCGACAGTATTCCGACCTGGGGGGCGGCAAGACCAACCCCATTTTGGTCGCGCATCATTTTTGCCATAGTGTCCATGGTCGATAACAGGTCAGGTGTTATGTTATCAACCGCGGTGCATTTTGTGCGTAAAACTAAATCGCCACAAAGTTTCATTTGCAACATATATAAAACCTCTTATAATAAATAATAGCAAAGGATTGGGAAATGACAACTTATATTTTTGTATTATTGGGGATTATCATTATTTTATTGCTTGCGATATTGATGCGGCGGCCAGTTGTGGATATTTCTGCGTTGCGTGAAGATAATGCACGGTTGCGTGAAAGATTGGCGGAACGCTTGGGGGCGTTAAGTCAAAATGCGGTTGAATTAAAAAATATTAGTGCCGATATTGCTAATTTTAAAAATGTATTGATGGGAAATAAACAGGCGCGTGGCACATTTGGCGAAAGACAATTGGAAGATTTGGTTGCGGATATACTGCCGCCTGAATCATACGAATTCCAACGTGTCCTGGCAACAAATGTTCGCCCAGATTGCATTATCAGATTGCCATATCCACCAGGCGATATGGTGATAGACAGTAAATTTCCGCTGGAAAGCTATAACAGGATGATGGCAGATAAAAATGACGGTATGGCGCGCAAGCAATTTGAACTGGATGTGCGAAAGCATGTCGATGCAATCGCAGAAAAATACATCATAACAGGTGTGACGGCCGAATCGGCAATGATGTTTATTGCGTCAGAGGCAATATTTGAAACGCTGCATTGCGAATTTCCGGAAACTGTTAATTATGCAGGACGGAAAAAGGTGTTTATTGTGTCGCCATCGACGTTGTGGGCGACGCTGAATACAATTCGGGCGGTTTTATCAGATATAAAAATAAAGCGTGTGGCGGCAAAAATAAAAAAAGAACTGGATGCATTATTGGTCGATTTAGGCAGATTGAATGACCGGGCAAATAATGTTGAAAAACATTTTACAATGGCGCAGACAGATATAGAACAGTTGCGAATATCTGTGAATAAAATCGCGCCAAGGGCAGAAAAACTGCGTGAAATGGATTTTGGTGACGAGTAAAAAAACAGGGCGACTTTTGTCGCCCTGAAATCTATTTACCAAATATGAAAGATGTGTTTTTTGATAATTCTATGATTGTGTTTATGTTGTCGTCGGTTGATGTGCGCTGGCGCTTTTGTTTGCCACAGGTTTCGCACTTGTGTGTGATGATAAATCGGTCGCCGTCGGTTTCAACGCCAATTGGTGCCATCATTCCACCACATGTTGCGGCGCGGTCGCCAGGGTTGTTATCAACGTGTCGTGACCATAAACATTCAGGACAGTGGTTTGTATAGCCATTGCCATGCACAACTGCGCCACAATGGGCGCAGTTAAAATCTTCGACAGTTTTTGTAAAGCCTTTCATTATATTCCCAGTGCGTTGCGGTACATTTGTGTTAATTCGTCCGCTTCGTCCAGTTCGTCTGGATCCAGTTTGCGCAGGCGTATCATTTGGCGGATGTATTTGGGATCAAAGCCAGCCGATTTCGCTTCGCTGTAAATTTCTTTGATGTCGGCAGCAATCGCCGCAGTGTCTTCGTTTAATTTTTCAATGCGTTCAATAATGCTTAACAACTGTTGATTGTCGATTGCACCGTGGTTAGCTTGTTTCATTTTCTGTTTTCCCCTTGTTTCTTTATAACTTTTATGATATATCATAAATCGTAAAAATCAAGAAAACAAATTTAATGTACAGCTAAGGAATGATAATGAATAAGTTTACAAAGGTTACTGCATCCATCGGTCCAAAATGTGAAGATAGGGAAACTTTGACACGTATGATTAAGGCGGGGGTAAATATGTGTCGCTTGAATTTTAGTCATGATACAGGGGATGTGCAGGGACGTAAAATTGATTTGATACGTGAAATTTCAAACGAACTGAATATGCCTGTGGCGATAATGATTGACTTGCAGGGGCCAAAACACAGAATTGGAAATTTTGAAACCGAAGATAAGTATCCGTTGCAGATTGGACAAAAATTTACATTTGATACGCTGGCGGTGCCGGGAAATGCAACGCGTGTTCAGCTGCCAGATGCAGATGTGTTGGAATCTTTGAATGTTGGGGACCGTATTTTGCTGAATGATGGCAAGATTGAAATGAGGGTTGATTTTGCATCCCCTGAACGGGTGGACGCAACGGTTGTGCGCGGAAATGAAATTTGGTCACGCCGTGGATTTAATTTGCCAGATACTGAAATAAATACATCTGTTTTGACACCAAAAGATCGCGCAGACCTGGAATATGCAATTACAAAAAAACCTGATTATGTCGCGATTTCTTTTGTGCAAAAACCAGAAGACGTTGCCGAAGTGCGTGATTTTATTACGCAGCGTAGTGCGCATCCGATAAAAATTATCGCGAAAATCGAACGACCGAATGCGGTTGCGCGTATCACGGATATTGCCGCTGCTGCTGATGGTATAATGATTGCGCGTGGCGATTTAGCGGTAGAGGTGCCCTATGCAGAAGTGCCTGCAATTTCACGGCATATTATTCGTGAATGTCGCAAAATGAATAAACCTGTTATAGTTGCAACGCAGATGTTGGGGTCGATGGCAAACAGTGAATTCCCAACACGTGCAGAAATTACTGATGTGGCTAATACCGCATATTTGCGCGCCGATTCCACGATGACAAGTGAAGAAACAACAATAGGAATAAATCCTGTGAATGTGATTGAAACGATGTCCAATATATTGTCGCATGCAGATATGGATGCAATTGCAAATCCATTCGATTGGTCGCGTATTGAAAATATACCTGAAAATGATTGGTCGCGTTCGGTCGCATCAATGGCTTATTTGAACAAGGCGTCGGCCATTGTTGTGTTTGCACGTGATACGACCGCGGCAATACAAATTTCGTGCCGTAAACCGGATAT
Organism: Candidatus Enterousia sp.; assembly: GCA_045648865.1. Lineage (GTDB taxonomy): Bacteria > Pseudomonadota > Alphaproteobacteria > Rs-D84 > Rs-D84 > Enterousia. The sequence continues at coordinate 8,302 of JAZROU010000071.1, read as the reverse complement.
CCCGGTTATCGCAGTGTGTAACGAGGCGGTTGTCGCAAATCAGTTGTGTTTGGCGCGTGGCGTGTTCCCAATATATTGTCCGGAATTGTTTGGTATGCGCGATGCCTTTAATTGTGCGCGTCGATTTAACATTAGTATGGGTAAATTGGTTATAGTGGACGGAGATAACATCAGTTTACGTACGCTGGACTAGAGTTATTCAGTTTATAAATATAAAACAAAAACCACCGCAATGGTGGTTTTAATTTTATGGTCGGAGTGACTGGGGTCCCTCGCATGACAAAAAAAGAATTTTTTTTTGTTGCTGCGGGGCATTCGTTATCGCTCAAACGGCACGATGTTTGTTTTCGCGTACTCATTGTCGAACCTGCATTGTTGCACAATGTGTGATATCGACCGTCGAACACCGGCATAAAACAAAAACCACCGCAATGGTGGTTTTAATTTTATGGTCGGAGTGACTGGGTTCGAACCAGCGACCTCTACGTCCCGAACGTAGCGCTCTACCAGGCTGAGCTACACTCCGAAAGCGGTGCGTGAATTATGCGACCATTTTTTTTAAAAATCAATGTAAATTTTTTACATTTTTTCTTGTAATTTGACAAATTGTGAACCATATTTATTTCTGCCTAAGAAAAGGAATAAATATGTTTTTTAAACGATTTTTGAAACAGGACCGTTTTGATAATTATGATGATTATAGACAGAATGCGGTTCCGCGTGTCCCGGAAAATTTTAACTTTGCATATGATGTTGTCGATGTAATTGCAGATGAAAATCCGGATAAGTTGGCGTTATTGTGGGTAAATGATAGTGGTGAAAAAAAACAGATTACATTTAAAATGTTGTCGCAGTGGTCAAATGCGGTTGCGAATTTTTTGGCAGAACGCGGTTTGAAAAAAGGGGATACGGTTCTGTTGTTTATGCGTCGCAGATGGGAGTATTGGGTATTGATGATGGCTATGCATAAATTGGGAGTGATTCCAATTCCGTCGACAAATCAACTGAAGACCAAGGATATTGAGTATAGGTTAAAGGCGGCTGGTGCGGCGGCGATAATCGCATTTGACGATGGGGTGATTTTAGGTGAAATAAAAAATGCGCTGGGGGACAGTCAGGGGGTGCAACTGATTGATTGTGCAGATGTCGCACGTGCATGTGAAACGTATCCAAAAACATTTGACAGAATATCAAATGAAAATACAGATACTATGGTTGTTTATTTTACCAGTGGTACAACAGATATGCCAAAAATGGTGGCGCATAATTTTGTATATCCAATTGGGCATATAAATACAGCTGTGTTTTGGCAACGATTAAGGGATGATGATATTCATTTTACTTTGTCCGAATCTGGGTGGGCAAAGTGTTCGTGGGGTAAAATGTACGGGCAATGGTTGGCCGGGGCGACGGTATTCGTTTTTGATTTTAGTCGTATTTTTACGGCGCATGATTTGCTGAGTGCGATTAGCGAACATAAAATTACGTCTTTTTGTGCGCCACCAACTGCGTATAAAATGATGATACATGCAGATATGGGCAGGTATGATTTGTCTTCTTTGAAAAAGGCAGATGTTGCAGGTGAAGCCTTGAATCCAGAGGTGTATGAGCGTTTCTTGGAAAACACAGGTGTAAAATTGCGTGAAGGATTTGGGCAGACCGAAACCTGTGTCATGATATTTACAAATGAATGGATTGAACCAAAGCCAGGCGCCATGGGAAAGCCGGCAGCAGGCTGGGATGTGCGCCTGTTGGACGAGCGGGGACGTGTGGTTACTGATGTCAACACAGTTGGTGAAATTTGTGTCTGGGTAAAAGATGAAAAGCCGTGTGGATTGTTCCAGGGCTATCATAAAAATGAAAAACAGACAAGTGCGGTTTATCGTGATGGAATTTATCATACAGGTGATATGGCGTATTTCGATGCAGATGGATATTTTTGGTTCGTAGGTCGAAATGATGATTTGATTAAAACCAGTGGTTATCGTGTCAGCCCGTTCGAAGTCGAATCGGTTTTGCTGGAACATCCGGCCGTACGCGAAGTTGCGGTGACTGGTATCCCAGATCCAGGACGCGGCCAGGCGGTTAAGGCGACAATTGTATTAAATAAATATTTTCAGCAGACAGATGCTTTGGTACGGCAGTTGCAGGATTATGCAAAATCGCGGGCTGCGCACTATAAGGCGCCACGTGTGATTGAATTTGTGGATACTTTGCCGATGACAATCAGTGGCAAGATACGACGTGCTTTGATCCGTACGTTGGATAGTGCCAAAGAATCAATTGTTGATCCAATTAAAAGTACAATTGGTTTGGGTGAAGAAAAATGACAAAGCCTGCCGAATGGCAGGTTTTTTGAATTCGTTCCTGTTTATATGTCCCTTTATATCTTCTAAAATGTAAATACGAAAGAGGAGAGGGTATATGAAAAAAATAATTATTTTTTCGGGTGCGCTGGTTTGTTTGGTGTCGGTGGCAAATGCGGCAAATGTAATTAATGGTAATCCAATGTACAGTCCTGCGCAGGGACGGTTCTATAACTTGTTTACACCAATTGAAATGAATTCGGAGTTCGACAGGTTTGTAATGGCTGATGAATTTGGATATGGAATTACAGACCGGTTGGTCGCAATGGTTCAGACAGCGGGGTCGTACGATTCGTCGGATAATCCAGAATTTGGAAAATGGGCGTGGAATCATTTGCAGGTGGGGCTGGATTGGACGGTGGCGGATGATGGCGAGTATCAGGCCGATATTTATGGGCGCGCCATGCAGGTATATGACACGCGTCAGCATCTGGAAACGATTGCATACAATTGGACGCTTGGTGCACAGGTTGGACGTGTGACAGATGATTGGACGGTTGCCGGTGTGGTGGAAGTAGACTATTTGAATGATGATGTTGACTATAAAAACGCAGATGCCTGGGCGATGACGGTCGGTATTCAGGGGCAGTATATTGTGAATGATAGGTGGAATTGGATTGGTGAATTGATGTTCGATTTTGATTTGTTTGATGAGTATTATGATGGGGAACAGTTGTGGTTGAAAATAGGGGCGAATTATAATTTGGACGAAACAAAGTATATCGGGTTGTATGCAGCCAAGGATATAGTGCACAGTTTTGAGCATAGTCCTGCGACAATAGGTATAATTTTTGGAATAGATTTTTAATTTTTGTTCGCCGGCAGGCGGACTTTTTTATTTGTTTGCACAAATGCTAATTTTTGTCATTTTGCAGTTTTTTGTAAAATCCTGATTTTGTGGGGTTTTCAAGCGTGTTTTTTATGTTTTTTTCCTAGATTTTCCTTGACAATTTTGGGGGGTGTGGTTATAGTAAGTTCGCTTTCTGTGTAAACAAGGAAAGCAAAGAATACATAAAAACCGCTTATGTTTACAGATTTATAATCCGGCTAAGTCGTTGAAATAAGTCTGAATGGGCGGCTTTTGTGCAGAGTAAAATAGGTAGAAAAAAACAAAGAGATTTTGAATGCCAACAGTAAACCAACTGATTCGGAAACCTCGTAAAAAAGTCGCGGTGAAAAGCACAGCGCCTGACATGATGGAAAACCCACAGAAACGTGGTGTTTGTACACGTGTTTATACGACAACACCGAAAAAACCTAACTCGGCGCAGCGTAAGGTTGCCCGTGTAAAACTGGCAAACGGCCGCGAAGTAACTGCTTATATTCCTGGGGAAGGTCATAATCTGCAGGAACACAGTGTTGTTATGATTCGTGGTGGTCGTGTAAAGGACTTGCCTGGTGTGAAGTATCATATTATCCGTGGTGTATTGGATACCAAGGGTGTTGATGCGCGTAAGCAGGGGCGTTCTTTGTATGGTGCCAAAACAAAGAAATAATAAGTGTTAACCACACGCATGTAATGTGCGTGAGTAATCTGGGACAGGCCCAGATGAAGTGATAATAAGGAAAATAAATATGTCAAGACGTAAAGCTGCAACAAAACGTGAAATCTTGCCAGATTCCAAGTATGGTAATTTGGTTGTTGCAAAATGTATTAATATTGTTATGTGGGACGGCAAAAAGGAAGTTGCTGAAAATATTGTGTATGGTGCAATGGATAAGTTGAAGAAAATTGCAAAAGATGGTGATGAATTGACTGTCTTTTTGGAAGCGATTGATGCCTTGAAACCATCAGTAGAAGTAAAGGGACGTCGTGTAGGTGGTGCAACATACCAGGTGCCGGTTGAAGTAAGACCAGCACGTCAGCAAACATTGGCTTTGCGCTGGCTGGTTGGATTCGCACGTAAACGTGGTGAACGCAGCATGGATGACAGACTGTTTGGCGAATTGCGTGATGCCTTGAACAGCCAGGGCGGCGCGTTTAAAAAGAAAATTGATACGCATAAAATGGCAGAAGCAAACAAGGCGTTTGCTCACTTCCGTTGGTAATAAACACAAAGGCAAAGGAAAGATACAATGTCAGTCGGAAAAACCGCACCTTTACATATGTACCGCAATATTGGCATTATGGCTCATATTGACGCGGGTAAAACAACAACTTCTGAACGTATCTTGTTCTATACGGGTAAAACATACAAAATTGGTGAAGTGCACGATGGTGGCGCAACCATGGACTGGATGGCCCAGGAACAGGAACGTGGTATTACAATTACGTCTGCGGCAACAACATGCTTCTGGCGTGATCATCGCATTAACTTGATTGACACACCGGGGCACGTGGACTTTACAATGGAAGTAGAACGTTCATTGCGTGTTTTGGACGGCGCGGTTGCGGTTTTTGAATCTGTATCTGGTGTTCAGCCACAGACAGAAACTGTATGGCGTCAGGCTGACCGTTATGCGGTTCCACGTATTTGCTTTATTAACAAAATGGATCGTATTGGTGGTAATTTCTTTCGCTGTGTTGATATGATTCGTGAACGCCTGGGGGCAAATCCATTGGTTGTGAATTTCCCAATTGGTGCAGAATCTGATTTCCGTGGCGTTGTTGATGTTATCGAAATGCGTGCAATCGTTTGGGAAGATGATATGGGCAAAGAACCAAAAGTCACAGAAATCCCAGAAGATTTGAAAGAAAAGGCCCAGGAATTACATGAAAAATTGATTGAAGAAGTTGTGACCTTGGATGATGAAATTATGGAAGCTTATATGGAAGGTAATATTCCAGATGTTGCGACCATTAAAAAATTAATCCGCAAGGGTACAATTGGTCAGAACTTTAACCCAGTTTTGTGTGGTACTGCATTTAAGAATAAGGGTGTTCAGCCATTGTTGGATGCGATTGTTGACTATTTGCCAAGTCCATTGGATATTCCTGCGATTGCGGGTACTAAGATGGACGGTGAAACGGCTGATGAACGCAAGCCAGATGTCAAGGAACCATTCAGCGCATTGGCGTTTAAGGTTGCAAATGATCCGTTCGTAGGTAATTTGATGTTTATCCGTATCTATTCAGGTAAATTGCAGTCTGGTTCTTATATCTATAATTCTAATCGCGATAAACGTGAACGTGTTGGTCGTATGTTGTTGATGCATTCGAATAATCGTGAAGAAATCAAGGAAGCGTCGGCAGGTGATATTATCACATTGGTTGGTATGAAAGAAACAATTACTGGTGATACGTTGTGTGATGAATCGAATCCAATCTTGTTGGAATCCATCCATGTTCCAGAGCCAGTTATGAGTATCGCAGTTGAACCAAAGACCAAGGCAGATATTGAAAAGATGTCATTGGGTCTGCAGGCGTTGGCCAAAGAAGATCCTTCGTTCCGTGTTTCTGTTGACGAAGAATCAGGTCAGACGATTCTGTCAGGTGTTGGTGAATTGCACTTGGAAATTTTGGTTGATCGCTTATTGCGTGAATTTAAAGTGGATGTTAATGTTGGTGAACCACGTATTGCATACCGCGAAACATTCCGCAAGCCAGTTACAGAAGAATACACACACAAGAAACAGTCTGGTGGTTCGGGTCAGTACGCCCAGGTAAAGATTGAATTTGAACCATTGGAACCAGGTCAGGGATACGAATTCGACAACAAGATTGTTGGTGGTGCGATTCCAAAAGAATATATCCCAGGTGTGGAAAAGGGTTTGAAGATAGCGCAGCAGACAGGTGTTCTGATTGGCTATCCAACAGTAGATTTCAAGGCTACATTGGTAGATGGTAAGTATCACGAAGTTGACTCTAATGTATTGTGCTTTGAAATTGCGGCACGCGCATGCTTCCGTGAAGCTATGAAAAAGGCGTCGCCAAAATTGCTGGAACCGATTATGAAGCTTTCGGTTAATACACCGGAAGAATACGTCGGTGACATCATTGGGGACTTGAACAGTCGTCGTGGACAAATCAATGGTATCGAAACACAGTTTGGTAACCAGTTGATTTCAGCATTCGTTCCATTGGCAAATCTGTTTGGGTACGTAAAGACATTGCGTTCTTTGTCACAGGGTCGCGCAAATCCGTATATGGAATTGTCACACTATGACGAAGTCCCGACAAACGTTGCTGACGAAGTAATCAAGAAGCTGACGAAATAATTAATAAGAAGTTTACAAAAACTAACAAGCAAGCCTAAGGAGAAAACTAATGGCAAAAGAAAAGTATGTAAGAAGCAAACCGCATGTCAATATCGGTACAATTGGTCACGTTGACCACGGTAAAACAACATTGACTGCTGCTATCGTTCACCACTATGGTGTTGGTGCCGATGCACAGAAGGGTGTTGACCAGATTGACAATGCGCCAGAAGAAAAACAGCGTGGTATTACAATTAACACAGCTCACGTTGAATATGAAACAGCAGAACGTCACTATGCGCACGTTGACTGCCCAGGACACGCGGACTATGTTAAAAACATGATTACTGGTGCTGCGCAGATGGACGGTGCTATCTTGGTAGTAGCTGCGACAGACGGTCCAATGCCACAGACACGTGAACACATCTTGTTGGCACGTCAGGTTGGTATTCCACGTATCGTCGTTTTCTTGAACAAATGTGATTTGGCGAACGACGCAGAATTGTTGGAATTGGTTGAAATGGAAATCCGTGAATTGTTGTCTGCAAATGACTTTGACGGTGACAATGCACCAATCATCCGTGGTTCAGCTGTTTCTGCAGTAGAAGATAAAAACGACGGTTTGGGTAAAGAAGCGGTTGATGCTTTGTTGAAAGCTTGTGACGAATATATCCCAATGCCAGAACGTCCAGTTGACAAACCATTCTTGATGCCAATTGAAGACGTATTCTCTATCACAGGTCGTGGTACAGTGGTAACAGGTCGTGTAGAATCAGGTGTTATCAAAGTTGGTGACGAATGTGAAATCGTTGGTTTGCGTCCAACACAGAAAACAACAGTAACTGGCGTTGAAATGTTCCGCAAATTGTTGGATCAGGGTGAAGCCGGTGATAACGTAGGTCTGTTGTTGCGTGGTACAAAGAAAGAAGACGTAGAACGCGGTCAGATCATCTGCAAACCAGGTTCTATTACACCACACACAGAATTTGAAGCTGAAGTTTATATCTTGACAAAAGAAGAAGGTGGCCGTCATACAGCGTTCTTTAGCAACTATCGTCCACAGTTCTATTTCAGCACAACAGACGTAACAGGTACAATCACATTGCCAGCAGACAAAGAAATGGTTCTGCCAGGTGACAACGTTCGTATCACAGTGCAGTTGATTGCACCAATTGCTATGGACGAAGGTCGTCGCTTTGCTATCCGTGAAGGCGGACGCACAGTTGGCGCAGGTGTTGTATCCAAAATCATTAAATAATTAAACAGTCTTGGGCGGTGTAACTGAATTAAAAGCGTCAGTGATTACCGCCCAGATAAATATAAGGAAAACGGTAATGGTACCAACATCAAAAATTCGTATCAAGTTGACAGCGTTTGACCATCGTATCTTGATGGAATCTGTCGAAGAAATTGTTAAAACTGCTAAGCGTACAGGCGCGGACGTAGTTGGACCAGTTCGTCTGCCAACATTGGTGCAGAAATTTACGGTCAACCGTTCCCCACACGTTGATAAAAAATCACGTGAACAGTTCGAAATTCGCAATCACAAAGCGGTTGTCGATATTGTTAATCCAACCCCTCAGACAGTAGATGCCTTGATGAAGTTGGATTTGGCGTCGGGTGTTGATGTAAAAATTAAATTGTAAATTAAAAATAATCTGTTAGTGTTGGCATGGCAGTGTGTACACCATACCAACCAACTGACATAAAAAAAGGCATAAAAAAATGAAACGTAGCGGATTAATTACAACAAAAATTGGAATGACGCGTCTGTATGATGATGCCGGTGTTGCACATCC
>JAZROU010000070.1:0-31888 GCA_045648865.1 Candidatus Enterousia sp. | reverse complement strand
CAGCAAAAATGACAGATGAAATGGTCCGACTGAGTGAAAAGGATTTAAATAACGCGCGTACCGCGAAAAATAAACTGACATCCGCAGGACGCGCCAATCGCAGCAATTTGTTGAAAATTGAATCTGATATCATTTCCAAGGTAGTCAATCTGGCCCAAGTAAAGTTTAACCGCGATACAGCATACAGCATGCTTAAAATAATGGCAGGCATTGATACAGATGAAGAGCTGGTTTTAACAGACGATTTTCCAAATGATTTTGATGCATTGAATGCGGGCGAATTAAAAACCACGCCACAATGGGAAATTCTGGATGAACAGGTCAATATGTATGAACGTCTGGCACGGTCAAAACGCGCAAACAATTATCCAACGTTGGCGGCAACTGCGTCTTATACCTATTCGGCAATGTCTGGTGATGTTGGACATTTGTTTGATGAACGTGGGGGCCAGTCTGCATACTGGGGGTTGGCATTGCAAATGCCGATATTTAATGGCGGACTGAATCGCGCAAACGCCACAGTCGAAGCAATGAATGCCGAGGCAGCGCGTGAAGACCTGGCACAATCAAAGAAAATCACAACCGAACAATACAATAACGCAATCGACAAATACGATGTGTTGCGCGATAATTTGCAAGCATTAGAACAAGCGCGTGATTTGGCAGAAAAAACATATACACTGTCGCAAAATCGTTTTGCGTCGGGACAAACATCTGCGGTGGAATTGGCGGACGTGTCTGCGGGGCTGTATTCACTGGATGTGTCGGTACTGCAGATGAAATACAATATATTGATGGCGGCAGAAACAGTTAAAAAGTTAGGTGAGTAAAAATGGACAGAATACAGGCAGCAATGGCGACAAAAAAATTTAAGAAAATCGCCTATGTATCATTGGTGGTTATACTGGTCGGATGGGTGGCGTTCCGGTTCGCAACAATTGCATCGGAAAATGCACGCGTGGTTTTTAATGCGGCACGCATGGCAACAGATGTCGGAACACCAGTGGCAACACAGGAAATGAAACGGATCAAAGAAACACTGTATGAGCCATTGGCAATCAAAAACAATCGCGCGTATGTATCGGCGGAACGCGCAAAGATGCTGCGCCCGGGGCAACGGGTTGGTGATGGAAAAATTACAGCGGTTTCCACGACCATAGACTATGACACGGGCATGTATGCGATTCACACGTCGGGGGTTGCAGATGGCCTGCAGATGGCAGAATACACAACACGCGGGTACTTTGTGCCGCTGTATGCGATATCAAATGGTACTGTGTATGTAATCGAAGATGGAATCGCGGTTGAACGCAGTGTAAAAATTGGCCGACAGGATTCAGAAAACGCGTATATCGTATCTGGATTGGCCGATGGTGACGTCGTAATTTTGTCGTCTGTACGTGCCGGTGACAAGGTTCAAATAAAAAAATAATCTGTGTGGGGAGGAATATAGGATATGTTAAAGTTTTTTGTTCGCAGACCAATTACTACTTTGATGTTCGTTCTGGTGTGGGTTGTGTTGGGAATGGTATCATTTCCAAATATGAATATTGAACGAACACCGGCACTGGATTTCCCAATGGTGACAGCAACATTTGTGTACCCAGGGGCATCACCCGAAGAACTGGAATCACAGGTTGTTAAGCGCGCAGAAGATGCAATCAGTGAAGTATCTGAATTAAAAAAGATTACGTCATACGTTTATGAAAACAGCGCCATGGTAATGGCTGAATTTAATCTGGGCGTTAATGTTAACGATAAATCGTCCGAAATAAAAAACAAACTGGATTCACTGGTTACAGAATTTCCTGATGATATGGAACAACCAATGGTTGAAAAGCTGAACCCACTGCAAGAATCAGTTGTCGATATCGTTATTCGTGGTGCAGACGCACGTGATGTCGAAGAATATGTCGACGATGTGTTATCTGCAAAAATTACTGGGTTGCCAGGCGTTGCAAGTGTTAATGTTTTTGGTGGACGTGAACGTGCAATTCGTATTGCGATGAATCCTGATTCTATGGCGGCGCATGGTGTGACAATCATGGATGTAGTGTCGGCGTTGGCGTCGCACAACCTGAACGTGCCAGGCGGAAAAATAGAAACGTCTGCAAATTCATCCAATGTTCGTTTTATTGGCGAATTCGCTTCGATTGACGATATTGCAAATCTGCATTTGACGACCGTCGAAGGGGATAATTTTAAACTGTCTGATATTGCGCAAATTTCAGATGCGGCACGTGATATCGAAAATGGCGCACGTTATAACGGCGAATCTGTGGTTATCGCATCCGTAGAAAAGGCGTCGGATGGTAATGCAATTAATATATCCAACGCATTACGGAAACACATGCCGGAATTTCAACAGGATTTGCAAACACGTTTCCCAGGCGCAGAAATGTTAATCACAGCTGATTCATCGATTGCGGTTTCAGATGAAACGACCAGCACTATTAACGGTATTATCCTGGGGGTATTGTTTACAGTTTTGGTGCTGTTGGCGTTTACGCGCAATTGGCGCTCAACAGTTATCGCAGGCGTTGTGATTCCTGCATCACTGGTTGCTGGTTTCTTCTTTATGGACAACAGCAATTTTACAGTTAATGCACTGACCCTGTTGGCATATTCATCTGCACTGGGGACACTGGTATCAAATGCGATTATTTTGATTGAATCGGCATTGCAAGAAATGCGCGCAGGCAAAAATCCAGAAGATGCTGCAATTGATGGGACCAAACGTGTCGCAGTATCCGTTTTGGCGGGCGTTGGAACCAATGTTGTGGTGTTCTTGCCGTTAGCATTTATGGGGGGTATCGTTGGACAATTTATGGTCCAGTTTGGTATGACGGTTGTTTATTTAACACTGTTGTCATTGATGTTCTCGTTCACGTTGACACCGATGATGATTGCAAAATTCTTGCGATTGACGAATAAAAACAACAAATCTGCCAAGAAAAAGCAAAATGAGTATCCAAAACCAACCAGCACAGGTTGGATGCGGCGCTGGTTCGATTTCCAGGGCAGACACCCAGGACGCGTTATCTGTATGGCGATTATTGTGTTCATTTCGTCTGCAATGCTGATGAAATTTGTTGGAAATGAATTTTCACCATCAACAGACGCAAACGAAATTACAATTACCGCACGCGCACCAATGGGGGCAACGTTTGAAAAGTCGGAATCTATTGCAATCCAAATAGAAGAACGCCTGAAACAATTTGATGAGGTTGCCGCAACAACTGTGAAAATTGGTGACCAGGGATTGCAAAACATCAATATAACTGTCGAATTGGTCGATGTGTCTGAACGTGATATTTCTGATAAAATGTTGGCACAAAAGATTCTGCCGGCGATTTCAGATATTGCAGATGCAGAAATTCAAATACGTGCAGGCGAAGCAACGTCGGCAGGGTCTTCTTCGGATTTGGTTCTGAATGTTTTTGGGCCAGATGATGAAAAACGTGAAGCGTACACAAAACAAATCATGGATACAATCAACCAAATTCCAGAAGTTCAATCGGCGGTTCGCGCACAACAGTTGCCTGCAAATGAAACCCAGTTCATTCCAAATCAGGATAAGATGAATTTCTGGGGGATTCAAAATGCATACGCTGGAACAACATTGCGTACCGCACTGTATGGCAACGACGATTACAAGTACAAAGAAAATGGCGAAGAATATCCAATAATTCTGGAATTTGCACGACCATTTAAAAATGCAGCACTGTTCGATAACGTTTATGTTAATTCACAAAAGGGAATGGTGCCATTGTCTTCGCTGGGGACAATTAATGTTCAGCCTGCAACACCAGATATTCGCCGCGAAGATAAAAATCGTTTAACAGAAATCGATATTAACATCGGAAAATCTACGATGGGGCCGGTTCAGGCAAAAATCCAATCCGAACTGGATAAAATTGATTGGGAATATGGATATTTTGCTGAATTTGGTGGAATGTCAGAAATCCAAGGCGAAACAGTCGGCGAAATCGGACAGGCATTCTTGCTGGCAACGATTTTGACGTTTATGTTGTTGGCCGCAATTTTGAATTCTTTGGCGCACCCATTTACAATCGCAACATCAATATTAACCAGCTTTGCGGGGGTATTTGTACTGATGTTCTTGTCAGGGGCAACAATTAACGTCGGGGCAATGTTGGCGTTTGTTATGTTGGTTGGATTGGTGGTTAATAATAATATTTTGGTACTGGAACCAACAATCAATCGCGTTAACAGTGGCGAAGAAATGCATTCTGCGTTGTGGGCGGAACTGATGGATAAAAAGAACATGGTTCTGATGACATCAATCGCAGTTATTGCAGGTATGGTACCACAATTATGGTCAATCGACGGGATGAAGGTCGCAATGGGCGCCGTTATGATTGGTGGTATGTTTGCCAGTTTGGTATTTACATTTACACTGACGCCGGCGATATTCTTCCTGGTGGAACGTTGCCGAAAGTGGAAGCCAAAATTTAAAAGAAAATAAAAGCAAGTAACCGTGAAATAAAATTGTTTCACGGTTATTTTTTTATCAATGCAGGCAAATATTTATGGCAATAAAAAAACTGTTTGGGATTTGTCCCAAACAGTTTTATTTCTTGGGGTGCCGTTACAGATGGGCACGAACTTCTTCGACCTCGTAACATTCAACACGGTCGCGTTCTTTCAAGTCGTTATACTTATCAAAAGACATTCCGAATTCAACGCCACCGGACACTTCCTTGACTTCGTTCTTTTCACGACGCAGTTGTCCGATTTTGCCATCATAAATTACAACATTGTTGCGCAACAAACGCACAAATGCGTCTTTTTTGACGGTACCTTCGGTCATGCGACAACCTGCGACACGAACGCCCTTGCCCACGGTGAACAATGCGATAACATCCGCATAGCCGATAAATGTTTCACGTTTTTCCGGTGCTAATTTACCAGACAGGATTTCTTTGATTTCATCTGTTATGCGATATACAACACTGTGATATCGGATATCAACACCATTATTGCGCGCCATGTCACGAACCGCCGAATCTGCACGAACGTTGAACGCAATAATCACTGCACCAGACGCGGTTGCCAGACGGATGTCACCTTCGGTAATCTGGCCAACACCAGATGACAAGATTTCAACCCCAACTTTATCAGTGTTGATTTCTTTGACCATGTCTGAAATCGCTTCGACCGAACCCTGGACGTCGGCACGCAAGATGATTGGTAAAATTAGCTTCTTGGATTCGTCGCGTTTGGCAAACAATTCTTCCAGGGATGAACGCTTGACAGCGTTTGCCTTGTCCTTGGTTACTTGGGCGCGATATGCCGCAACTTCGCGGGTTTGGGCCTCGGTTTCCATGACGCGTAATTCGTCGCCTGCACCCGGCACTGTGTTTAGTCCCAATACAACCGCAGGCTGTCCTGGGCGTACCGATTTTACACGTTCGCCCGCAGAATTAATCAGTCCACGCACACGACCAAATGTTTCGCCGACAACAAAAACGTCACCGATTTTCAGTGTTCCTTGGCGCATCAAAACGGTTGCAACCGCACCCAGCCCTTTTTCCATTTTTGCTTCGACTACGTATGCAACCGCAGGCATTTCGGCATCAGCCTTTAATTCCATCATTTCTGCCTGCAGCAAAATTGCCTCTTCCAGTTTGTCCAGACCAATTTTCTTGGTCGCAGAAATTTCAACACACTGGACATCACCACCCATTTCTTCGACTTGGACTTCCTGTTGTAACAGGTCTGTTTTTACACGGGTTGGGTTTGCCTCTGGCAAATCGATTTTATTTATAGCAACAATAAATGGCACGTTTGCCGCACGGATGTGATTTATCGCTTCGATTGTCTGGGGCATGATGGAATCGTTTGCCGCAACAACCAAAACAACAATGTCTGCCATCTGGGCGCCACGTGCGCGCATGGCGGTAAATGTTTCGTGGCCTGGGGTGTCCAGGAACGTTATCATTTCGCCAGATTTTGTTCTAACCTCGTACGAGGATACGTGCTGGGTAATACCGCCCGCTTCGCCGGCGGCAACGTTTGCATTACGAAACGCGTCCAATAAAGACGTTTTTCCATGATCAACGTGTCCCACAACCGTAACAACCGGTGCGCGTGGTGTCATGTTTTCTGGGTTTGGTTCGCGTTCCAAAATGTCTGCATATGGTTTTACAACAACACGTTTAACCGTCGCACCAAATTCAGATGCAATTAATTCTGCGGTATCGGCATCAATAGACTGGTTCACAGATACCATCATGCCCATTTCCATTAACTTTTTAATGACGTTGCCGGCCTTTTCTGCCATGGCGGCCGCCAAATCTTTGACAGTAATTGTGTCACCCAAAGAAACCACACGTTCAACGCGCTGTGGCGCAGAAAATACGGCGCGTGCCTTTTCACGGAAACGCTTTAAAGACGCTTCGGAGCGGCGACGATTTGCACCGCGAATGCCGATTTCATCATCGTCATCATCGCCACCACCCATGACAATGTCATTCAGGTGAATCTTGCCAGACTTTTTGAAATCTTTCTTGGAGTTGTTAAATTTATTGGAACGCGTTTCTTCGTCATCGGAATTACGTCCCTTGCGTGCAGCGCCGGCAACCGCATTATTTGTAAAAACCTTTGGCGCAGGTGCAGCCTTGGGCTTTGACACAGGTGTTTCTTCGACCACATCTGACGTTTCTGCCGCATTTTCACGCGCGGCTAATTGTTCACGAACCTGTTCGTATTCACGATTTTCGCGTTCAATTTCAGCATCACGGGCTGCACGGGCCGCAGCTTCTTGTGCGGCACGGGCTTTGCGTTCTTCTTCGCGCGCCTTGGCGGCCGCCAAAACAGCACGCAATTTTTCATCAGCCGCATTTTTTGGTGCAGATGGTGCAACTGGCTCGTCACGCAATTCTTTATTATTTGGCGCAACAACGCGACGGCGACGTTCAACGAATACAGCGTCGCCTTTTTTGCTGCGGACAGCGTCGGTTGTCACGGATTTTCCAAGTGTCAATGTTGCCATGTTTTAACAACTCCGTCTGTTTGTGTTTTTATTCATTATCTTTTGTTATTCCGTACGCCAGTTCGCGCGCCTTCATAATTACACGACCTGCCAAACGTGTTGACATTGTATCTTCGCCCAGGATTTCAACCAATTCATCTGTTGCCAAGTCAGCTAAATCATCCAATGATTTAATACCGGCTTCGCCCAGTTTCATGATTATTGGACGTTTGATAAAGTCAAACGTTAACAAATCATCAGACATACCCAATTTGTGACCCGCATCGATGTAGTCTTGTTCAATTTTGTTCAGGTATTCTTTTGCACGTTTTTGCAATTCGGCAGCCAATTCTGGATTAAAGCCTTCGATGCTTTCCAGTTCGGACACATCAACAAATGCAATTTCTTCGATTGTACGGAACCCTTCGGTAATCAGCAACTGTGCAATCATTTCATCAACATCCAGACCACTGATGAACAGTTCTGTCTTTTCTTTGAATTCTTTGGCACGACGTTCTTGTTCTTCAGCCTCGCTCATGACATCGATGTTCCAACCTGTTAACTGTGACGCCAGACGAACATTCTGGCCACGACGACCAATCGCCAATGATTGCTGGTCTTCGTTTACAACAACGGCCGCGCTGCGTGTGTCTTCGTCAACAATGATTTTTGCGACCTTGGCCGGTTGCATCGCATTAACGATGAATACCGCAGGGTCTTCGGAATATAAAATAACATCAATCTTTTCACCGTGACATTCGTTAATAACAGGCTGGATACGTGTACCCTTGATACCAACTGTCATACCAACCGCGTCAATAGACGGGTCGGCCGTTTCAACTGCAATTTTCGCATGCGAACCAGGGGCGCGTGCAACAGACTTAATTTTAATGACACCTTCGTAGATTTCAGGAACTTCCTGGGTGAACAATTTTTCCATGAACATTGGATGCGTACGCGTCAAGAAAATCTGTGGGCCGGTGTTTGAACGCGCAACGTCCATAATCAGCGCACGCACACGGTCACCAACCGTCAAACGTTCACCTGGGATTAATTCTGTACCCTTGATATAACCTTCGGCTTTGCCGTTAATATCAACATAAACACTGCCAAATTCAATGCGTTTTACAACGCCACTGACGATATCGCCGATTGTGTCTTTGAATTCTTCGAACTGGCGACCTTTTTCTGCGTCGCGAACGCGTGTCGTCATGATTTGTTTTGCAGTTTGAAATGCCATACGACCAAATTCAGGTTCCGGCAGCGCATCTTCGACCACATCACCAACAACAGGATTCTTGGCGTATTTTTTTGCCTGGGCCACAGTCAGCATTGTGTTTGGATCATATTCTTCGCCGGCGCTTTCTGGTGATTCAATAACAGTAAACAAACGCTTGACATGTATCGCCCCATTTTTGCGGTCAATGTCCGCAGTGATGTTAAATTCTTCGCCATATTTATGTTTCGCAATCTTTGCAATCGCGGTTTCCAACGATTCAAAAACAATTTCACGGTCAATTTGCTTTTCCTGGGCCAGCGATTCAATCGCCAACAGCAAATCCTGACGAGGCATCGATACAAAAGACATCTTTTACACTCCTTTGCGTTTGTTGTATGTCTTAGTGAAAAGGCGGGGTTTTTTTTCAACCCCGCCCTTAAATTATTATTTAAGAACACTGGGTATTATAAGGCCGAATTAACAAAAAGCAAGTTAAAATATAATTTTTATAAAAATGTGGAATATGGAATTTTTTTTATCTATAATCGGTGCGCTATGATGAAAATAATAAAATCTTTGTTTATGCCGGCGGCAAATAAAACAACAGCCGGTGCTTTGGCGGCCAAATTTGGTCTGGAATTACGTGGAGATGCAAATGCACCTGTGCGCGGGGTCGCGCCAATCGCAGATGCACGGGCCGGACAATTGGCGTTCTATTCAACAGAACAGAACAGTAATGCGTTTAAAATCCTGCCAATCAGTGTATTGGAAAATACGCGTGCAACGGTCATTTTGGTTCAGCCTGAAATGGCAAAGCATGCACCAGCAGGGGCAACACTGTTAATCACAGAAAGTCCGCGCGGGAATATCGTCAAAATACTGGGGGAGATTTATCGCGAAAAACCACGTTTCGGTATCAGCAAGCATGCGTACATCGAACGGGGTGTGTTTTTCAGAAAAAAACGCACATCATATGTGGGCCAATTTGTCACAATTGAACGTGGCGCCGTCCTGGAACCAGAGGTTAAGATATACCCAGGCGCATTTATTGGGCGCAATGTGGTACTGGGGCGCGGAACAATCGTTCACAGTGGCGCACATATCGAAAACGCAACAATTGGCGCAAACTGTGTTATAAATGCAAATGCCGTTATTGGCAAAGATGGATTTGGTTACACACGTCAAAATGGAAAAAACATATTTATCCCACACGTTGGTCGTGTTGTTATTGGTGAACGTGTGTCAATTGGCGCCAATACATGCATTGACCGGGGCGCAATGACGGATACGCGCATTGGGGACGGTACTAAAATTGACAACCTGTGCCAGATTGCACATGGTGTCGTCGTGGGCAAAGAATGCTTCTTGGCCAGTGGGGTTGGATTGGCAGGTGGCATAGTGATTGGTGATCGCGCATTACTGGGGGGGCACGTCGGCGTGGCAAATGGCGTAAAGATTGGAAACGACGCGTCGGTTGGTGCCAACAGTGGCGTGTTCCGCAATGTCCCAGATGGTGAATCACACATGGGATATCCGGCGGGGCCGGGGACAGAATTTATGCGTCACTATGCATGGCTGAAAAAACAAATGAAAAATTAAGGAAGGGAAATAAAATGATTGACGCAAAAGAAATTGAACAAATTATCCCACACCGTGGCGATATGCGGTTGGTGGATGAAATTCGCGAATACAACGATACCAGTGCCGTCGGAATCAAATATGTACGCGATGATGAATTTTGGTGCGCGGGTCACTTTCCAGGCAACCCAATCATGCCGGGCGTTTTACAGGTCGAAGCGTTGGCCCAGACGGCGTGCTATGTCGCGTTTAAACGACTGCCCGAAGAAGAGCGCAAGGGAATGTTGGGGTATTTTACAACAATGGAAAAGATTAAGTTTTCACATATGGTACGCCCAGGTGATAAACTGGAACTGCATGTGGAATTGCTGATGACAAAAATGAAACTGCACAAATTCCATGGAATTGCATTTGTTGGCGGCAAAAAGGTCGCAGAATCAACATTTACAGCGGTCCTGCAAAAAGCCCAAGATTAAAACAAACCGCCAAATGGCGGTTTATTTTTTTGCAACCGGACACCATTTGGCAACCGGGCATTTATCACACGCGGGGCGCAATGCCCTGCACACGTATCGACCATGCAAAACCATTACATGATTTACAACCGGGTGATATTTGCGCGGGATTATTTGTAACAGTTTTGTTTCGACTTTTTCGGGTGTGTTGTCCGCGTCATCCGCCCAGCCATATCGGTGTGCATTTCGAAACACATGTGTATCCACGCCGATATTTGGTGCGCCCCACAGAACATTACAGACGACGTTTGCGGTCTTTTGCCCGATGCCGGGCAATTTCATCAATTCATCGCGATTGTGATATTTGGCGGGAAATGTGTCGGTCATATTTTCCGCCGCCAGACGTTCGGCCAGGGCGATAATGTTTTTTGCCTTGTTATTAAAGAACGAAATAACCCGGATATGATTTTTTAATTCATCAATCCCCAGGCTTAACATCTTTTGTGGTGTTGGTGCCACACGAAATAATTCGGGCGTAACCTCGTTCACCTTTTTATCCGTCGCCTGGGCAGACAAAATCACCGCCACCGCAAAGTTAAATTCATTTGTATGATACAGTTCCGACCGAATTGTCATATCAACGGTCGGAATAACTGCATCAAAATATCTTTGCGGCGAAAGTGACATTTTATTACGCCTTTTTAACGGAAATCGCCAGGTTGTAGCCTTCGATTTCGGTTTCGTATTCGCCGTCGCCTGCAACCATTTCGACAACCAACGCTTCGCGCATAATACGCTTGGCATGTTGTTCAATCGCCATTGCCAGGGCTGGATCTGCCGAATATGTCAGAACAATACGGTCAGACACGTCCAGGTTTGCCGCTTTGCGCGTGTCTTGGATAAAGCGCAGGGCGTCGTTCGCCAAACCTTCGGCAACCAAATCAGATGTCACGTCTGTATCCAAAATGATAACCGCGGTGTTATCTGGTAATGCCGCGCCCGTTACGCCATCGCGCATGTTCAGACGCATTTCAAATTCGTCCGCGTTTAATTCATGGCCCGCCACAATCAATTTGTCACCCGATAATTCATAATCGCCGCGTTTTACCGATGGAATGATTTCTTTTAATGCACCGCCCAGGCGCGCGCCGATTTTCGGCGTAATCAGGTATACAAATGAATCCGCCACATCGTCAAATGTTTCACGGAACACAACCGATTTTACGTTTAGTTCATCTTTGATAATGTCGCTATATTCTGGCATATTCGCGCCCGCAACCGTCAGTGAATTTAACGGCAGACGGTTGCGCAATTTATACGTTTCGCGCAATTGTTTGCCAACCGATACAATTGATTGTACGCGACGCATATCGTCCACGATTGTCGTATCAACAGATTCTGATTCTGGGAATGATGTTAAATGCACAGATTCGTCGCCCGTCAGATTCGTATAGATGTATTCAGACACAAATGGTGCAAACGGCGCCAACACGCGACAGAACCGCGTCAGCACAGTGTACAATGTGTCAAACGCCGCCTGCTCTTCGTCCCAGAAACGCGCGCGACCACGACGGATGTACCAATTGTTCAGGATGTCCAGGAACCGCACAAATTCTTTGATTGCGACGTCTGGTTTATATTCATCCAGCGCATTTTTCACAACACCTGTCAACACGTTCAATTCCGCCAAGATATATTTATCCAGTGGGTTTGTCGGGTTTGTCATTTCGTGCGCAGTAATATCGCCGGCGTTCGCATACAATGTAAAGAAGTGATATGCGTTCCACAGTGGGGTCTGGATTGTCTTGGTCGATTCAACAAAGACTTTGCCTTCTTTGTCAACAGGGACAGGTTCAGCCTTCATAAAATTAGAGCCCAAGATGTACAGGCGCACAGCGTCGGCGCCGTATTGTTCAATCTGCTGTTCTGGGTTCACAAAGTTGCGCAATGATTTCGAGAATTTCTTCTTGTTCTCGTCTACAACCATGCCATTGGCAGATACCGCCATAAATGCAGGCTTGTCAAACAATGCCGTCGCCAGCACCATCAGCGCATAAAACCAACCACGGGTTTGATCCTGGCCTTCGATAATATAATCGGCGGGGAATGTGGCATTGAATTTATCCACATTTTCAAACGGATAATGCAATGATGCCCATGGCATAGAACCAGATTCAACCCAGCAATCCAATACGTCTGGGATACGTGTCCAACCATCTTTGGTTAATTTGTCCAATGTTGGACGATGCAGGTCATTAACCCTTGTGCCAAAGAATTCTTCTAATTCAGCAATCGAACCAAATACCTTATATTCGCCGTCACGTTCCCAGATTGGTAATGGCATGCCCCAGAAACGGTTGCGCGATATCGACCATGGGCGCGCATTTTCAATCCATGAACGGAAACGTTCACCGGCCGATGTCCAATTAACCAAGGCATTATTTGCCAATAACTTGTCTTTGATTTTTGGCACATCGATATACCACGAATCCGTCGCGCGCTGGATTAATTTTTCCTTGGACCGGTCACCGAATGGATATGAATGTTTATATTGTTCTTTTTTAACCAATCGCCCATTTGATTTCAGCCAATCTAAAATCGCAGGCGTTGCCGCAAAGATATTTTGCCCCGCAAAGTCCAAAACCGTTTCATCAAAGTTGCCATATGTATCGACATTTAATAAAACCGGGAATTTTGGGTCAATGTTTTTTGCCGCCCAAAAGTCTTCGGCCCCATATGCCGGCGCGATATGAACGATACCTGTACCATCGGAATCAGACACATAGTCCGCCGGTATTACCTGGAACAGCAAATCAGAACCACCCGCATAATATGGGAACAGTGGCGCATAATGCATACCCACCAGGTCCGCGCCATTAACGCGTCCAATCTCGGTTGCGTTGGCGAATTGTTTTTCGTATGCCTTTAATCTGCTTTCTGCGATTACATAGACCGCACCATCGGCGTCACGCATGCGCAGGTACGTCATGTTTGGATTTACCGCCAGCGCACTGTTTGCAGGCAGTGTCCATGGGGTTGTCGTCCATGCAATTACACGGTCGCCGTTTTCTAGTTCAAACCAAACCGTCACCGCATCATCAACAATTTCACGATAATCCTGGGACGCTTCGGAATTTGACACCACCGTACCATTTACCCAGTCATATGGATTAACACTGTAATCTTTGTACAACAGCCCCCTGTCATACAGCGACTTTAACGTCCACAGCATGGATTCCATGTAATTTTTATCCATGGTTTTATACCCATATCCATCGCCAATATCAACCCAGCGCCCCATACGGGTAATAAAGTGATTCCATTCGTTGGTATATGTCATAACATCATTTCGGCACATGTCACAGAACGCGGAAATACCGTCATTGGCAACGATGTCTTTGGCCGCCCTGCCCTGCTTTTTTTCAACAGAATTTTCCGCCGGCAAACCATGGCAATCCCACCCCAGTTCACGCGACACATGGCGACCATTCATCGTCTGGAAACGCGCAACCATGTCTTTGACCACAGACACCCCCAGGTGCCCCCAGTGTGGCAAACCGTTCGCAAATGGGGGACCATCATAAAATGAAAATGGACGACCGGATTTAGTCTTGTCCAGCGATTTGTGAAACGTGTTTTCGGTTGCCCACTTAGACAACATTTCCTGTTCCAAGGCAGTAAAATCTGCACGTGGTTCTGTTTTTTTGTACGTCATGTTTTGTCCTGTTTTTTATATTAAAAATGGGCGCCTATGCGCCCCAGCCACCGCCAAAGCGCAGTGTCCATTATTTAATAATAATTATTGTTGTTTGTTTCATCGGGTTACAGATTACAATGCTTTTGTATAAAAAACAAGTATTTTATGTCCGCACTGGCTTTTTACAGCAACACAATAAAAAAACCGCATTTGCGGTCTTTGTTATTGCATAAACTGGGTGGCAATCCCGCCCAATGACTGTAACGCGCCAGAACCACCAGAATTTGCGACACTGCTGACGGTTTGCAGAACTGTGCCTGTGTTGGTTTTTTGCCCCATAGAACTCATGGTATTAATTAAGAATTCGCCCCACAACGCCTTCTTTTTCGCGTTTAGTTTCGCGTACGAGCAGCGCTCTATCTTGTCCATCAGGACACCCGCCATCTTTGCTTCTTGGGCAGAGTAATCGGATGTATCAAAATCAATCAGATTGAATATGTCATATATATTCGACACATGTTTTTTATTCTTGTCGGAACAGCCACCGACAGAACCGTCGGTGCAATAATACGCACTGACCGCGATGGGATAGTTTTCCCAGACAGCGCCCACATCACCAGATCCGCCAAAATAATCATAACATAGCGCGTCGGACTCATCAGTACCTTCGGCAAGGCTGACACGTGCCTGATACCCCCCTGTTGGGGTTTTGCAACGTTTCATACCCAAGGCGGTTTGCACTTCATCAGCAGTACTGGCGCCGGTTTTTGCCCATTCTTTCATTATGTTGTTTACAAAACTAATCTCGGCCAAGGTGGGGATACATTCATCCGTCAATGCCTTTTGCTGTTGTGTTAACTGCTTAATCCCGCCAATCAGATTGACAACCGTTGGAAGCAAACTGGACCCTGCGTCCATGGCAGATGTCTGTTTTGTCGCGACCGGCGCCGCCTTTTTAATGGTAATCGCGCCCATGGCAGAACCATGTGCAAAAAGTGTACAGCCAACAAAAAACAGTAAAAGCTTATTCATCTCTCTTGACAGCTATTATAACACAAAAAAACGTGCCAACAAATATAAAAATTGCATTTTGCTTATTTACAGGCTAAACTGACAGCGTGCACAAAGATAAACGTAATTTTATTATATTTACAAAACACAGACGATTAAAACGCCTGTGGCAGTTCTTTTTCACAGGATGGGGACTGGTTATGGTTGCGGCGCTGGTGGCGGGGTCGCTGTTTACGAAACAGATTTTATGGACGCCAATATCTGCAATAAACATGACAGATATTGTCAGCAATCAATTCAAAATGTCTGGTGCGTCGTTTGTTGGCACAGATAAAAACGGGGAACCATTTAAACTGCGCGCGAAAACAGGATACCAAGAATATGACAACCCAAATATTATATTTCTGGACGGCGTTTCTGGATCGATAAATCGCACGACAGGTAATGTGAAAATAACAGATAAAATAACCGCAAATCGCGGACAATATAATCGAAATAAAAAAACCATTACTTTGACTGGGAACGTACGCGTCGATTCCAGTAATGGCGATAAATTAAGAACAAATGAATTGGTGATAAGACTATGAAACAATCTGTACTGCGTGTTGAACATCTATCAAAAACATATGGTAAGCGCATGGTTATCAAAGACGTGTCTTTGGTCGCGCGCCAGGGTGAATCTGTGGGACTGTTGGGACCCAATGGTGCCGGAAAAACAACGGCATTTTATTGCATAACAGGACAGCTGGCGGCAACAGGCGGACAGATATTCTTGAATTCACAGGACATCACACATTTGCCATTTTATCAGCGTGCGCGATTGCATATCGGATACCTGCCCCAGGAAAACAGCGTATTTCGTGGACTGACCGTCGAACAGAACATTATGGCAATTTTAGAGGTAGTTGAACCAGACAGAAAAAAGCGCAAGAAAAAACTGGACGCGCTGTTGGATGAATTTTCAATCACATCGTTGCGACGCAGTCCGGCGACCGCACTGTCCGGTGGCGAACGGAGACGCGTGGAAATCGCACGCGCATTGGCAAACGACCCAAAATTTATTCTGTTGGACGAACCGTTTGCAGGCATTGATCCAATCGCAGTAAATGAAATTCGCAGTTTGGTATCACAGCTGAAAAATCGCGGATTGGGTGTGATTATAACCGACCATAATGTTCGTGAAACACTGGGGATTACTGACCGCAGCTATGTTCTGCACGATGGTAAAATTCTGAAACATGGAACCACCCCCGAAATCGTTCAAGACGAAATGGTAAAAAAGGTTTACCTGGGCGAAGACTTTGTTATGTAATAAAAGACCGCCAAATGGCGGTTTTTTTTATTGCAATATTTGCTTGGCTGATTCCAATAAACTGATTGCCAGGTCTAAATCGTCATTGTTTGATGGGGCAGACGCGGCAACAAAGTTTGGCGCGCCAGCATCATCCATTGACACATCATCAACACTGGTGGGCAAATTGCCATCGCGCAATAATTTTTTTACACCTGCAATCGTCATACCATGTTTGTACAACAAGTCACGAATAACGGTCAATTTTTGGACCGTTTCTGTGCGATAGTAGCGGCGCCCACCCGCACCCGTGGTTGGACGAATGGCAGCAGGGAACTGTTTTTCCCAATAACGCAGGGTGTGCGCCGGCACGGAAAGTCGCTTGGACACTTCGTTTATTGATGAAAAGTATTCATTTGTATTTTCCATGCCGCCCCCCCCGATTATTCAGACACAACCGCGTCGGTCGTTTCAGATTCTTCGTCAGATGCACCTTCGATTGAAATCGCGGACACCACCTTTTCTTTGTCTGCGGTGCGGAACAATGTTACGCCCGCGGTGCTGCGTCCTGCGATACGAACATCCGCAACAGGTGTACGAATAATTTTACCGCCATCTGTCACCATGATAATATCATGATCGTCGGCAACCGGGAACGAACCGGCGACCGCTGTATTCTTGCCACCCAATTTAATGTTGGCAAATCCGCCACCACCACGATGCGTCAAACGATATTCATACGAACTGGTGCGTTTACCAAAGCCATTTTCAGAAATAGTCAAAATAAATTCTTCACGAGACGCCATTTCAGCCATCTTGGCATCGTCCAAAACAATTGTTGTTTCTTCTTCGTCGGCGGACGCCTCTTCTTCGATGCCGGTGGCGGCGCGACGCGCGGCACGTGACTGTTTAATATACGCCGCACGAACCGCCGAATCAGATTCACCACGATTCAACATTGCCATGCCGATAATACGATCATCCGCACCCAATGTAATACCACGAACACCGGTTGAATTGCGGCCGGCAAAAACACGAATTTCTGGCACAGGGAATCGAATCGCACGTCCACGATACGTCGCCAAGAATACATCTTGGGATTCGTTACATGGCAGAACGGAAATCAAACTGTCACCTTCGTCCAATTTCATCGCGATTTTACCGTTTGCACGGATTGAATCAAAATCACTCATACGATTGCGACGAACAGTACCAGATGCAGTTGCAAACATCAGGAAATGTTCCACACCGGATTCCGCAACACGCGCAACGTCTTCTTCGGGGACCGGCAAAATCGCAGTAATCGTTTCGCCATTTTCCAATGGCAACAGATTGACCAGCGGACGCCCCTTGGCCGCGGCGGCCGCTTCGGGTAATTTGTATGTTTTCAATTTGTAACACATTCCACGCGAACTAAAGAACAATAATGGTGTGTGCGTGTTTGCAACAAAGACCTGGACAACATAGTCATCATCCTTGGTCGCCATTGCATTGCGTCCCTTGCCACCGCGTTTCTGGGCGCGATATGTGTCCAGCGCAACACGTTTGATATACCCGGTATTCGATACGGTTATAACCATATCTTCGCGGGCAATCAGGTCTTCGATATCAATATCGATTTCTGCGTCTGAAATTTCTGTACGACGTGGGGACGCCCAATTGTCACGGACAGACGCGGTTTCTTCGCGAATAATCTGGATAATGCGTTCGTGACTGCCCAGAATTTCCAGCAAGTCGCGAATCGTCGCCCCAAGATTGGTTAAATCGTTATGAA
The DNA here is from genome assembly GCA_045648865.1 of Candidatus Enterousia sp. Lineage (GTDB taxonomy): Bacteria > Pseudomonadota > Alphaproteobacteria > Rs-D84 > Rs-D84 > Enterousia. The sequence goes on along the minus strand of JAZROU010000070.1, from coordinate 13,866 downwards.
TTTTGTCGCGTTCCAGGCCTGTCAAACGATGCAATTGCAATTCCAGAATCGCACGCGCCTGATCTTCGGACATATAGAACATGCCGTCTTTGTATTCTGTGTTGGGGTCATCAATTAACTGAATATACGATTCAATATCAGATGCACGCCACCCACGTGAAACCAGCAATTCGCGGGCAACGTCTGGATTCGGACTGGTCTTAATCAATTCGATAACTTCGTCCAGGTTCCCAACCGCAACAGACAACCCTAATAATGTATGCGCACGATTGCGTGCCTTGTTCAAATCAAAAATAGTGCGACGACGAATAACCTCGGCACGGAAATCGATGAACGCATCCAGAACACCACGAACGTTGAACAACATTGGACGGCCACGATTCAATGCCATCATGTTAACCGGAAAACTGGTTTGCATTTCTGTGTATTGAAACAGATGATTTAATACAACGTCTGCAATCGCGTCGCGCTTTAATTCAATGACAATACGCAAACCTTCCTTGGACGATTCGTCGCGAATTTCGGAAATGCCTTCGATTCGTTTGTCTTTAATCAATTCGGCAATTTTGATAATCATCTGGGCCTTGTTAACCTGGTACGGGATTTCATCAACAATGATTGCCTGGTGATCACGAAAATCTTCGACGTGCGTTTTTGAACGAATGATGATTGAACCGCGGCCTGTGGTGTGCGCCTTGTACGCGCCGGCGCGCCCCATAATCATCGCACCCGTTGGAAAATCAGGTCCAGGGATAATTGAAAACAGTTCATCATCCGTCAAATCACGGTTATCCAATATCGCCAAAATACCGTTGCAAATTTCACCCAGGTTGTATGTCGGAACATTGGTCGCCATACCAACCGCAATACCTGAGCCACCATTTACCAAGAAATTTGGAAACTTAGCAGGCAACACAACAGGTTCCTGTAACGAACCGTCAAAGTTCGGTTGCCAATCAACAGTATCTTTGTCCATGTCATCCATTAACGACGCGCCCAATTTTGACAGGCGCGCCTCGGTATAACGCATGGCGGCCGCCTTGTCCCCGTCGCGCGAACCAAAGTTACCCTGGCCCTGGACCAACATTTCGCCCATGGAAAAATCTTGACCCATACGAACCATGGCTTCGTAAATAGAACTGTCGCCGTGCGGGTGATATTTACCCATAACATCACCAACAATACGCGCAGATTTAACCGTCGGTTTGGTCGCAGGCGCAACATCGTTCATAACATACAGAATTCTGCGGTGCACAGGTTTGCACCCGTCACGAACATCGGGCAATGCACGATCAACAATAACCGACATCGCATAGTCCAAAAAACTGGTTCGCATTTCATGCTCAAGCGATGATTGCGGGACACGTGTTTCAATTACTTCGTTAATGTTTTCTGACATACTTACCTTTCCTATGTTTATAACATATGAAACATAGCAGAAACTTGGGCTTTTCGTCAAGAAATAAAGCCCAAAAAAACTATTGACAAAATTTACATTCGTGATATACTGTTTAATTACAGGATATAGACAATATGAGCGAGCTGAAAGAATCATTAATAGAAGCCAGAGAATGGCTGCAAAGCGTCAAAGACACACCGGGTCAAGATTTGTTGACACGCATAAATACATCATATCGGCTGTGGAACCTGGAAAAAATAATCAATACAGTCAGTCATTTGGAAAACATTCAAAACTGTACCAGAAACAAACAAAGGTAATCGCATGGACAATGTATTCTTGCCATTTTACAAGCTGTTCGTCGCAGTGTTTATATATCATTTGACGCTGGAAGCACTGACCAAGCTGGGATTAATAAAATCTAAATAAAAAGGTTGCGTTTTCATAAAACCTGTGGTTAAATGGTGGCACAAACGGATTTTTCCAGTGATGTGCGGATGATGCTGCTCGGGCGCGCACTGGGGCAAAAAAAGAAGAAAAGAACTAAGGAATTAAAGTCATGGCAACAAAACGTACATATCAACCATCAAAAACACGCCGTGTTCGTACACATGGGTTTCGTGCACGCATGGCAACCGCAGGTGGTCGCGACGTTCTGAACCGCCGTCGCGCGGCAGGTCGCAAAAGATTGGCAGCAACCGCTGTTAATTAATAAAAACATCCGCAAATGCGGATGTTTTTTTATGCATGGCAAAGACTAAATTTCTGTTTTACTTTCCAATATTTACTGATATAGTGTCAGTACAACAAAATAAAAGGACGGAAAAAATGGCAAAAAAATCAACCGAAAAAACAGTCATAAAAAATTATAAAAAAGGCGGAATCGTCGCGGCAATCGTCGTTGCGGTTGCTGTATTGGGTGTTTGGGCAGTCAGTGCACTGAACGCAAACAAAGGCGCAACCGTTGAAGAAGCAATTTCAAGCGTTAGCGAAGAAGCCGCAAATGGAGCAGATTTACGCATTGCAGTTGTACGCATGGATGCAATTCAGGCGGACGCAGTTGCACTGAAAGATTTGCGCGCAAAAAAAGAAAAATACGAAACAGAATTGCGTGATGAATTAACACGCGATCAGAAAGCGTTGGAAAAAGAAAAAGCAGAAATTGAAAAATCCCAGGACGTATTGTCACGCGAAGCCCTGCAACGCCGCGTTGTAGACTATCAAAACAAAGTTGCAAAATTGCAGCGCGATTTGACAGAACGTGCACAGTCTATTGAAATGTCGTATCAGAAGGCATTGGCAGAAGTTCAGGAAAAACATCTGGACCCAGTTATCGAAGGTATTATCGCAAAAAAGAATCTGTCACTGGTAATCGATGGACGTATGTCACGTACAGGCGCGAACGTTGCAAACCTGGATATCACAGACGAAGTAGTTCAGGCATTGGATAAAAAAGTATCAAAAGTAAAAATGGAAACACCAAAGGGTTTCTAAGCTCTAAAAAACTAAACAGGCCGCCGTTTGGCGGTCTGTTTTTTTTGTGTTTTTTAAATCTTTATTTTTTGCAGCGCGCATTATTCAGGCGCAATTGACCGCATGCAGACCCAATGTCTGTGCCACGTTCACGGCGTATGCGTGTGTGGATTCCATTTTTAATCAAGATATCTTGGAAACGGTGAACCGCATTACCAGATGGCGACGCAAAATCGCGTTCATCAACCGCATTCCACGGTATTAGATTTACCATGCAATTTTTACCGCGCAACAGGTCGGATAACATTTCTGCGTGTTCGGGCGTCGCATTATACAACACAGTTTCGCCGTTTTCATCGCGCCGCCCCAACAGAATATATTCTATCATCAATTGGCGGTTATGATTGTCTGTAAAGCGCCACGCCGCATCCAAAACATCACTTAATTTATACCTGTTATTTATTGGCATAATTTGCGAACGCAATTCATCCGACGGCGCATGCAGCGATATCGCCAGATTAATTGGACGATTCCATTCAATCAACCGGTCAATCCCAGGCACAATTCCGCACGTAGACAGCGTTATGCGACGCCAACCAATTCCCATATCACGATTTGCGCGTTCAATAAAATCGATTACGTTTTCTGTGTTTTGCAGTGGTTCACCCGTACCCATAATTACAATATGCGACACATCACCATTGTTTGCATCACCGTTTGGACGAATTGGACGGTCATTAAATTTATCGGCACGCAATTCCCATTGCGCGGTTAAAATCTGGGCAAAGATTTCATTTGATGTTAAATTTCTTTTCAGGCCTAACAATGTACTGGCGCAAAAACGACACCCCATGGCACATCCGGCCTGGGAACTGACGCAAACGCTGTTGCCATATGTTGTGCGCATCAGCACACATTCGATTTGTTCCCCATCATTTAATTCCAGCAAGAACTTGGTCGTTTCGCCGTCGGACGATTCCAGTTTTTTTACAATTTTTAGCGGCAAAGTTTGCGCAACCAAATCCAGTTCATTGCGCAATTTTTCAGGAATATTTTTCATAGACGCAAAATCAGGCGCACCACGATTTAGCCAGTCACGAATTTGTTTCGCACGAAACTTTGGTTGACCCATATCCACTAAAAAATTTTCCAGGGCTGGGTCCGTAAAATTAAATAATACAGGTTTCATAATTTATATCGTTCGTCGTTGATTACAATAACAGCCTTTCTGCGCAGCTGTTTTAATTGTTGGTCAGCCATAAACATGGCCTGTTTATAGGTCGCGTTTTGTTTGATAACTTCATCCAGATTTTTATACTCATCTGTCTTTTTTGTTTGGCATACTAACAATACAGAACCATCAACGCGATTAGACCAGGTCATGATCGGCAGTGACGCCACACGTTCACGTACATCTGGGGACAGTTCATATTGCAGGGCGGTAAATTTTTGCGGCACACCACCAAACGATTCCGCCATTTTAACAGCATCGTCACACGATTTTGGTTTGGTTAATTTTTCCGCAATGTCGGATGGAATATCTGTTAAACGAATTATTGTCATTTCAATCGGCAGGCCGTGTTCACGTGCCAGATTGGAACGTTCCGCTGCGACATCTTCGGATGTAGTTTCAACAGTTGGCATTACAGTACGCGCAACAATAATCTGCCATGCGATTTCTGCACGCAATGCGTTACGCGCCATTTCACGTTCTGTTGCCGACAAATCATCGCCCAGTTTCATTTTCTTTAATTCGGATTCAATCGTTTTGTCGTCGGGTATCGCATTAAAGTTTTTGGCGTATTCCAACTTTACATTATCATCAATAATACTTTGCAGGGCGACACGACGATTGTCAGTTGACGTTTGCCCCTGGCGTGCCATTAATTTTGTGCGCGCAGTGATGTCAGTATCTGTAATTGGAACACCGTTTACAGACGCAATAATACTGGCCCCAAATGCGGTCCCCGTACAACAAATCAAGAATAATAAAAAAATACTTTTAAATGTTTTCATTTGCCCCTTCCTTTCAATTATTAATACTGTTGACCGTTAATTGCCATACCAAATCTGAATTGGAATGTGGTTGTTCCAACATAGTCTTCTTTTATCGCATTATCACGGCGGTATTCAATCGACAAATAATAACATGGATGATTATAGAAAAAACCACCTGTGTGACGTTGAAACGCACTTAATTCCATGTTGTAGATGGCATTCCAACGAACCGACCAACGATTGGTCAATTGAACGCCAGCCCCAACAATCGCTTCGTTAATATTGATATTTTCTGTTAATTCTGTGTTTAAATGCTGGGACCATATGTGGCCAAGATTTATGAAATTCCGAGAACTGCCGATGTTCGCAGATGTTTCCATGTGACGCAATGCCAATGTGTCCTGATTCAACCTGAAACGCGTTGCAATGTTTAACCATTTCATATTGTTATAACCAATGCGACCAACATAATCAGACAGACCATTGCGAAAACCTGTGTCTAAATTCGTGTCTGGGCGATTAGAAAAATCATACGATTGCCCCAGGAATACTTCGACCGTTTGACCATCTGAATCAAACGCGGCCCAACGCACACCATAATCTGCGTATGTGCCATTTTCCCACAGGTCCAGCCCCGCAAAGCGGTTGTCCGAAAACAACGTTGAATCTGTTAAAATCGTTCCAGCAGAATCGTTATTTAGCGCAAATGTTTCTGCGTCCATTTCACGCATTAATGTAATACGCGCACGCGGTTCAATAATCTGGGTCCAATTATCTGTGGGCTTGAACAGTGGCAGCCCCCATTCCAGATACCCACTGGGCAAGAATCGATTTTTAAACCCAGAATATACATCGCCGTCCAGCATTTGCGTGTTATTAAAATGATATACATCATAACGGGTCGATACACTGGCCGTCAATCTGTTGCCCCCCCACAATGTCCATGGGGTTGTCAAACGCGCATCGCCAATCATACGCTGGGCCGATGTGCCATCACCAGATATACCCAAAACATCCGCACCAAATGTCGCATACGTTTCGCCAAACAATGGCGCCGTTTGATGTACCGCGCGGATGTTCGGCAAAATATTTCCATCGGGCACAGAATGCGCACCGGAACTGTCACGCAATTCTTGGAATATGTGTGCGTCCGCGACAACATAACTGCTTTGACCGAACAATTCCAACTTGCCCCCAGAATCCAAGTATGGCTGATCTTCGTAAAATCCATATTTTTGCAAATACGTCTTGTCAGATGTTCTTTCAAGGAATATTGTTGCGCGCGCATATTCGCCCAATTCAATAACATCATCATTAAATATATGCCAACGATTTTCACCGGCGCGATTGTGCGTAAATGATCCCTGGGTGCGATATTCAGAATGCGCCGCATTTAAGCGGTGTTCCAACTGAAACAGTGGATTTTCCTGGGTCAAATAAGATAATGTGACCGTCATATCGTGTGTGTCCGACAACGATATGTATAACGGTATGTTAATCTGGGTACCCATCTTGTTTGTCGATTCAAAATCAGGCATCAAAAAACCAGTCTTGTATTTAATACCAGGGTCAGGCATTTCAAAATACGGCCACCACAAAACAGGAATGTCATATGTGCGCAATACAGGACTGTAAAATTTTAGCATGCGCGATTCCATGTCATGAATAATCTTGTACGTGGAAATCTTCCAGGCGTCACCATAGGCATCGCAATCATCGCACGCTGTAAATGTCGCACGACGCGCAATCGTCAAATCGCCGCGACGGGTAATATTATCTGATTCAACATACACATGACTGCCCAGCCATAATTTTATGTTGTCGCCAGACAATTCTTCGCCCTGTTGTGTTATATAAGAATCCGTCAGGGTCATACGCTGGCCAGACTGGTTTACAATTTCTGTATTGCCAACCGTTTTTATTGTTTCAGACTTTACATCATATTCTATTTTATCTGCGGTTATTGTTCGCGGTTCGTCAATATTAATGGACATGGCGTCCGCATTCGCAGCCGCAAAAACAAATAAACAAAAAACCAATAACCTGTTCATCACTTTTTCGCCAATATTGCCAATATAACACCCAACAATATAACCAACCCTATCAACAGCAAACCAACCCCAGTCAAACTGCCAATCATATTAGACGTAGACATATACAGCGCCATTACCCCAGCCATCGCCCCAACAGCAACCATTGGTGCAAAACTGGCACGACGACGCAACAGCGACGAACGCAACAATATGACAACGCATAATGCCGCCAATATTAAATTCATTAATGGACTTAAAAAACGACTGCACAATTCGGTCAGTATGATTTTGTGTTGCCGTTCAGATTCCGCGTCAAACGCAATTTTAATCAGGTCCAGCGTTGGTATGCGACGAACACGAAATGAATTATTGCCATCACTATCAACCATATTTAAATCCATATCAAATGTTTCAAATGTCCCGGTTATCATCGTGTCGCCAGATGACTGAATCGCGCCATTTGTCATAACCAATGACAAACCACGTATCGTGGATACCAGCTTGCCCTTTTCGGCAAAAATCATTGACGGCGAATCTTCGTCACGCATGTCAGATAACATAACCTGCGACAGGTCATATCCAGACACACGATCAACATACACAACCAGACCTTCAGATATTTCGGTAAATGCACTTTCCTGTAATTTCATGTGCGCCATGCCATACTGCAGATTCCATTGCATATCATAAAATTGCGCCTGGGTGCGTGGAACAATCCATAAATTCAGCACCAGATTTACAATCATTAAAAACGTCCCAAGGATTAATGCAGGACGCGCAATCTGGCCGGGTGACAGACCAGATGCCGCCATAACCGTCACTTCGTTATCAGCAATCGTTTTGTTGTAAACAAATATAACCGATATAAAACATACAAACGGTATAATAATAGACGCAATAAACGGAACCATCAAAGCAGTTAGTCCAAGAAAACTGCCAACATCAATTCCGTATTTTAACAAAAACTTCATCATAGACATGATTTGCATCATCCATGCCAACCCCGTTAAGATCAGCAACAGCATTAAAAAAATCGCGATTAATTGACGCAAAAAATATCGATTTAAAATCTTCATACCATGCAGTATAAAGTATAAATTACCAGTTTTCAAGGCATAGATACAACATCAAACACCATAAATTCTAGATTTCATCCCACTGACAAATAACAACCGCATGAACCGTGTCATCAACACAAATCTTGTGCCGCGTGGTCAACCCATCAATAACAACGTCAATGCGAATTTCAGGGGTGTCGGGGCTGATTTCTTTTTTAAAATTAATATCGATTTTACGCAATTTGTGTTGCGTACGATATTGATAGCCAACACTTTCCGTTGCCCAGACAGCATAGACCGCATTATTGATATGCTGGTTCACGTCAATGTCATCAAAACGACATTTCATAATGTGTGTTTTGTTTGTGTCAAAATCTGGGAATTTCTCAAACGCACAACCGTATGCACGCGTTGGGACAACAACATCAGGCGATAAATGATTGGCCAACGGCAATGGACGACGGGCCGTCATATCAATCAAAATCCACTGGGACGTGGCACGCACCATCAGGCGCCCATCCGCACCATGAATTTCAAAATCACGTGTCGCACGCAGGGCATCTTGGCATGATGGCCAAGTACTGAATGTTAATTCTTCGCCTTCGGTTGGTAATTCCAAAATGTCAACCAGGTAATACATCACAACCCAGCCAACATTATTTTCCAGACAATACGTACGGCCACAGCCCAAAACTTCGGCATGGCGGTCGGCAATAGACTGTAACTCGTTCATCAAAATCAATGGACGAACATTACCAAATCTGTCACATTGATATGCCTGTAATACGCGTTTTTCTATCAACTTTTCCGACATGCCATCACCATATTATTGTTTTTGTTCTGCAACTGTAAAATCTAAATTCGCGCCCGTTTGAATATTGTTTGCGCGCGCGGCAGATTTAATTAGACCATGCAAAACCGATGGTGTATCAGATGGAATCGTTAGCATTTCCAGTTTCGCCCCATTGCCGATTTTGCGGTCAGTACGCAAACCACGTATGTTTTTCAACAATTCCAACGCGATATTCATTTGCGACACATCTGTGTCATATTCTGGATTCACATTCGGATATTCCGTCAAGTGCAGCGTTTCGCCACCTTCGGTTGGGCGATAAATTTTCTGCCATAATTCTTCGGTCAGGAATGGAATAAATGGCGCATATAGTCCAATTATCGCACGCAGGACAGTGTACAATGTCCACTGGGCAGACAACTTGGATTCCGCGCTGTATTTTTCAGGCGCCCAGAAACGGTCTTTGATGAATTCCAAATATTGGTCACAGAATATGTCCCAGAAGAATGTGTCGATTGCCGCACGTGAATTATAGTTATCGTATTTATCCAAATGCTTGCGTGTTTCGGCGATTGTTTTATTTAATTCTGCCAAAACCCAACGGTCTTCGATGAAGCGTTCTGAAACCGGAATGTTTTGTGCGTTTTCTGGTTCAAAGTCAGACAAGTTCATCAAAACGTATTTTGATGCGTTCCACAATTTGGTCAACAGTTTAGAACCACGTTTAACTTCGTCGTCACTGTATCTTAAATCGGTTCCGATTGGTGCTGTTGCCAACCAATAGCGTAATGCGTCGACGCCAAATTTTTCAACGGCATCCAATGGGTCTGTGCCGTTGCCTTTGGTTTTGGACATTTTTTGCCCCTTGGAATCGCGAATCAGACCATGGAAGTTAACGGTATGAAATGGAACGTCGCCCATAACATAGATGCCCATCATAACCATACGTGCAACCCAAAAGAATATAATGTCTGCGCCGGTGTACAGCAAATCTGTTGGATAATACTTTTTTAATTCCGGTGTTTCTTCGGGCCAACCCAATGTTGAAAATGGCCACAAACCGGACGAAAACCAAGTGTCTAAAACGTCTTTGTCACGTGTCAAAGTTTTGCCGCCGGATATTTCGATTGCTTTTTCTTCTGTTTCTGCAACGTATACATTTCCGGCTTCGTCATACCATGCCGGTATATGGTGACCCCACCATAATTGACGTGAAATAGTCCAAGGACGGATGTTTTTCATCCATGCCATAAACAGATTGTATCTGTGGTCGGGCAAGAATTTAATTTTACCGTTTTCAACCGCTTCGATTACAGGGATTGCCAATTTTTGTGCATCAACAAACCATTGGTCGGTTAAGTATGGTTCAACCGGCACCTGTCCGCGTTCAGAATATGGTGTTGGGATGACTTTGTCTTCGACTTTTACCAACAATCCTGCTTCTTCGATGTCTGCGACAATTGCACTGCGTGCGGTGTATCTGTCCATGCCACGATATTTTTCTGGTACGACCGGATTGTCGTTCATTTTTGCATCCGGTGTCAAAATGCAAACAGGTTTAAGGTTGTGACGCACGCCAACTTCCCAGTCGTCAAAGTCGTGCGCCGGTGTAATTTTAACCGCACCTGTACCTTTTTCTGGATCTGCGTGTTCGTCGCCGACGATTGGAATTTCAATATCGGTCAATGGGATGATTGCGCGTTTGCCGATTAAGTGTTTTAATTTTTCGTTTTCTGGATGGATTGCAATTGCTTGGTCGCCAAACAGTGTTTCTGGGCGTGTTGTTGCGATTTGGATTTCGCCACCGCCAACCAATGGGTAATTAAAGTAATAGAACTTACCTTTTTCTTCACGCGTTTCAACTTCCAAATCGGAAACGGATGTCATTTGTTTTGGGCACCAATTGACCAATCTTTTTTCGCGGTAAATTAAACCTTCGTTATACATTTTTACAAACAGTTTTGTAACCGCATTGGACAAACCTTCGTCCATTGTAAAGCGTTCACGATACCACGCCGGTGTAACGCCCAAGATATGCAATTGATTCATAATCTGGCCGCCTTTGTCGGCTTTCCAATTCCAAGCGTGTTGTAATTTTTCATCCAAATTCAATGCATGTGGATTGATGCCACGTTTTGATAAGTCGCGTTCAACCAACAACTGTGTCGCAATCGATGCGTGGTCTGTCCCCGGTTGCCACAGAACGTCAAAACCCGCCATACGTTTATATCTGCAAACAATATCAGTCAAAACATTATCCAACGCGTGTCCCATATGCAGATTGCCTGTCACGTTTGGTGGTGGCATCATAATGCAAAATGGTTTTTTATCTGAATTTACATCGTTGTTCCAAAAAGTATTTTTATCCCAAAATTCTTGGATTTTATTTTCGATTTCACGTGGGCTTATATTTTTACCTAATTCAATATTCATTTTTGTTCGTCCTGTGGTAAATTATTAATCCATACAATAGTATCAGAATTATTTGAAATTTCAACTCTGACACACGGATTTTCGGTAATTTTTCATGTTTAATATACTGGATAATCGCGTGGGTAGTTTGGGTTTGGTTGCACCAATTCGGACTTCACCCCACACCCTGCGACGGCCAATACAGACAATATCAAAAATCCGAATAATGCTTTTTTCATGCTTAAATTATAATATTTGTAAATTCGACTGTCAAATTTTTAACGCACGTGAATAAATATTATGATATAATCCCCATATCACCATAGGACAGAGCATTTTTTATGAAAAAATCATCACGTGAAGTAAAGTTTTTATTGTCGTTGTTTGCGTTTCGCGATGTGTCGGATTTGTTTTTGGGTACATTTTTTATATCGTTTATTATGCAGTTGTCTGCCAACGAAATAGTATCTGTTGCCCAATATCGTTTGTTTGAATATACGGCAACGTGTGCGGGATTTTTTTTGTTTGCCAATTGGTGTAAAAGATATAACAAAGTTGCGGTATTTGCGCTTAACCTGATTCCAAAGATTGTTTTGCTGGCTGCGATTATTTTGTTGGGGGACAGGGCGGTTGAATATGTTATTCCATTGGGGCTGATATATGGTTTGGGTTCTGCGCTGTATTGTTTACCATCAAACGCCATGATAGAAGAAAAAGTAGAATCTAAATCAATGGGGCGCTTTATGGGATTAAAAAATGCGATTAAGCATACCGTCAAACTAACGACGCCCGTCGTACTGGGGTTCTTTATTGATTTGGGCTCGTACGAGCAGGTTGCGTATTTTCTGCTGGCTTTATCTTTTATAGAATTGGCAATGACATTTATGTTGACGCCGTCACGTCATAAATCCCGCACACCAATTGACTTTGTTGGATTTTTTCGCTGTATGATGCGTTTTCGTGTAATACGTCACGTATTTATAACGGAAAGTTTACGTGGCTTTTCGATGGGATTGTTGGGCACGGTTATAACGATGTACACGGTGTACATGTTCAAAACAGATTTGAATTTGGGTATATTTACGACATTATTTGCATTATGTTCTGTTTTGACGTCTTGGATAACGGGGCGTTATTTTGGTCGCAGCGCATGGCCGCGTATGTTGCTGATATTTATGATGATGGTGATTGGGGGATTGACGTTGTTTATCTATAACACAACACCAATTACATTTTTGATTTACAGTTTTGTTTATGCGACCGCTTTACTGGCGATTGAACAGATAATAACAGTTAATATGTTTAATGTGTCTAAATCAAAGTGCGTCACCCGTAATCACAAAGTTGAATATTTCGTATTTCGTGATTGTGCGTTGTATATTGGTCGTTGGGTTGGTTTTACAGGATTAATGTACATTGGTGTATTTGGTGGGTATTCATGGTTGCGCTGGTATTTGGTGGTGATAACGGCTGCAATGTTATTGGCGGGGGTAAATGGGTATCAATTGTGCGTGGCGTCCCGTCGCCGCAAATAAAGTTTTAGTTGACATATTGACGAAAATGTCAATAATATATTCGTGTCAAAAAATATGTACGATATTATCAAGAAGCAAAATGGTGAACACTTTGCCAAAGCCATCCGCTGTTATGACAACGGCATTTTTGACATTCCGAATTTGAACCACATTGTAAAGTACGCCGGTCGTGATGCAGAACCGATTATGAAGTACCTGATTTCGTTAAAAGGTATCGAAATCATTAAACAAAGCAAACATCATGCGCCGTTGGAATTGTTGGCACGGGCGGGCTATACCGCATACGTTGCAGATACATTGGAAAAACAAAACGCCATTTCGCGCTATTTTGCACCAAATGAACAGTTGTGCACCTTCAAAGACAAAGACAGATTTCAAAGATACTATATCATCAATGCTGTGCGACATGATGCGGATAAATTAAATCGTAATGACTTTTTACATCCTGAACGTGAAGACGCGTACGGCACATCTGTAATTTCGATTCAGGTATTAAAAGAAGGCGGTTTTATCAGTATCAAAAACAGATACAATCACACCGTGGAATCATGTGATAACACATTTAATTCGAATCCCGATAATATTATTATGGGGTTGTCGGATGCCATACAAAACTATTTTAATGTGAATTTTGTTACATCGCATTGCGATTTGCCACGCGGATTCAGGTTGGTTGGCGACCAGATTTGTAAATATACCCAAGAAATAAATAATGTCTATATTGGCGAAAATTTTTATGTTTCGGACGGCGAAATACATGACATTAATGGTCAAAATAAAATTATGTTGGGTGGCGGATTAATCTTTGATATCCCCAGTAAAACTGTCTTTAACGTTGCGCGTCCTTTGTATAATTGGGAATGCATCGACAATATATTTCGTGGCAAAGCATTACAGCAAACCAAAGACAGAAAAACGGGCGTTCGAACATTAACGGCCAACGGCGTGCCGGTAATGCGAATTGTTGGCGGGCAAATGACCTATATTAATCTGGCGGATGCCCCCAGTGTTCTGTTGACAGACATGAATAAATTGTGTGGTGAATTGGATTTATCTAATGCGCATACGGTTGATTTAGAAAACATCAACACAGAAAATATTACACGTATAAAATTTAATCCAATGGTTCGTTCTGTTCAGATACGGCAAACGGCTTTGCCACGTG
>JAZROU010000069.1:0-3216 GCA_045648865.1 Candidatus Enterousia sp. | reverse complement strand
TGACCCGCCGCCAGGTTGTCAGATGCACCAACGCGACTGAACAACTGGTCGCAAATGCCAATGTGCGCACGTTCCGCCGGAACATATGAACCCAAATGCGCCAAAACAACAATCAATGCATTTTGACGCAGGTATGTCGATTTCCCCGCCATATTTGGCCCCGTCAGCAATGCAATCGCGCGCGAATCTAAATTACAATCATTTTTTACAAAGTTGTCGCCACGTGCACGCAAGACAGATTCAATCACAGGGTGACGACCACCAACAATGTCGAACGCACAGTCATCCGTTATCTGCGGACGCGTCCAAGAATATTTGTCTGCAACACAGCTTAGCGATGTCCAAACGTCCGCATCCGCCAACAGATCCGCCACAGACAATAAATCATCCGAGATTTCACGGATATAGTCAATCAGGGTCTTGATAATAGAATCTTCGATGGCGGCCGCTTTTTCCGCAGCACTGCGAACGTCATTGTCCAGGTCAATCAGACGCGATGTCGTAAACCGCATGTTGCCCGCCATCGTTTGACGATGAATAAAACCAGATTCAGGCGACATCATCACGTCGGCACGGGAACTGGGAACCTCGATAAAATAACCCAAAATGTTGTTGTACTTTATTTTCAGGGTGTTTATGCCAGTCTGGGATATATATTGCGTCTGCAGACCCGCAATTGTTTCGCGCGCACCATTGGATAATTCACGCATATGATCCAGCGACGCATCAAAACCAGCGCGTATCACACCGCCATCACGGAAAAATGTTGGCAGTTCATCTGATAATGCACGAACTAATTTAGAACACAATTCGCCGTGCGTATTGATTTCAGCAAACATAGGGGCAAAACCCGCATCCAGACGCGATGATAAAATCTGGGCGCGCGGCAACACAACCAAGAAATCTGTAATGTTGCGCATGTCGCGCGGCGTGCCACGCCCCGATAACAGACGCGATAACGAACGACCAACGTCGGGAACAGATGATAAAATATCTTGGACCAATGCACAAATGTCTGGATTCAAAATAAAATGCGATATGTGCGATTGACGCACTGATATCTGGTTAATGTCCGCAGACAAACTGCGCAAATATGCACGCAATTTGCGCGCCCCCGCCGCAGTGCGCGTTTCATCCAATACATCAATCAAACATGCACCACCGTCGTTAATCGGGGAATCTATTTCCAAACTGCGCCAGGTGGCAGAATCAACTAACAACTGGCGGCCTGATTTGAATGTGTATGGGGCACGAAATGTAATTGTTGCGTCACGCTGGGTATTAAATAAATACCCCGCAAGCAAGCATATCGCACCATCTGTATTTTTTGCGGCCGTGCCCGCGTCCACCGCGCCACCAAACACACGCGACACAACCATGTCTATGTCTGTGCGATGATACAGCTTTTCATAAACAGGGGTCGATTTAAACAATTCACGCAATTTAGAAATCGTTTTTTCTTCGGCGGTGTGAAATGGGAAAATAACCTCGGCTGGGTTAATGCGCACCAGGTCATCAACCGGTTCAGACGTGGTGCCAATAAAAAATTCACCGGTCGAAATATCACAACCTGCAATATCATATTTGCCACCACCAATGGGCGAAATCGCAACCAGGAAATTCGAGTTCTTGGGACTTAATAAATTTTCATCCGTCAATGTACCCGGCGTTAAAACACGAACAACACGACGTTCAATAAACTTGTGCCCGCGCGCCTTGGCCTGGGCGGGGGTTTCCATTTGTTCAACCAACGCAACCTTGTACCCGGCACGCACCAGGCGGCCAAAATAGTTGTCTGCCGCATGCCACGGAATCCCACACATTGGAATATCATTGCCGTCACCGTCGGTGCCGCGCGCCGTTAATACCAAACCCAATGCAGCACTGATTGTGCGGGCATCTTCGAAAAAAGATTCATAAAAATCCCCCAAACGAAACATCAGCAATGCGTCTGGATTTTCAGACTTCATATCTACATATTGCTGCATAACGGGGGTCAATTTGCCTTTGTCTGCCACGATAATACCTGTTGTGTTTTTACTATGCACCCACTTTCAGGGTTTCGATTTTTAATTCTGCTTCTTTTAACAATTGTTCACAGTACGCCTTTAATTTTATCCCCTGTTCATAGGCTGCAACAGAATCCGCCAATGGCAATTCGCCAGATTCCATTTTTTTTACCAATTCTATTAACTGTTTATAAGCCTCTTCAAATGATAATTTTTTGTCGTCCATCGTATATTTCCCCTGTATTTTTTATCGCATGTTCAGACTACAAAAAAAATTACCAACTTTCAATTAAAATCAAAAAAATACACATAGTGCAAAAACATGTTAAAAACACCGGCAAAAACCGGGAAATAATTAACAATTTTACATGTTATTGTGTTTTATAAAAAACGCCGGCATTTACCGGCTTTTTTTAAACATTTTATTTGGTTAATGATTCAACCAATTCGTATAATTGGGTGCGCGTCGCAAAAGACAATGTTATCTGCCCTGCCCCGCCGCGACGTTCTGTCAGCTTTGCAGGAACACCCAGGGCAGACTTTATACGTCCCTCAATCTCGCGGACAGATGCAGCATCGATCGTTTTTTGCGTGTGCGAACGTGTATTCTTGGCGCGTGGCGCGGTCTTTACCAATTTATCGGTTGCCGCAACGGACAATTTCTCTGCAATGATTTTATGCGCCAATTCAGTCGGATTTTCAGCAACAGCAATCGTTCGCGCATGCGACGCAGACAGTTCGCCCTGCTCTACCAACCCTTGGACAGAATCTGGCAAAGATGTCAGACGCAGCATATTACGAATATAACTTTCCGATTTACCAATAAGGCGCGAAACATCCGGCAATTCATAATCACAACATTCCATTAAATTCTTGTAAGCATTTGCTTCTTCGATTGGGTTTAAGTTTTCACGCTGAACATTTTCAATCAACGCAATTTCCATTGCATTAGTATCATCAATCGCCTTTACCAACGCAGGAATTTCCGACAAACCTGCCATTTTTGATGCACGAAATCTGCGCTCGCCGGCAACAATTTCATACAAATACGGACGATTTGATACACTGCGTAATAAAATAGGTTGTAAAACACCCTTTTCCTTGATAGAAGCCGCCAAATCTGCCAATTCACTTTCTGCAAACGTTTTGCGTGGCTGATCAGGATTTGCACCAATTTGCACCAATGGCACCTGTTTTACAACAACCC
>JAZROU010000068.1:0-11817 GCA_045648865.1 Candidatus Enterousia sp. | reverse complement strand
CAAATCCAGTCCGGTATACGTATCGGCAGAATACGATGTATTTGATGTTGGGTCGCGGATTAAATCCTCGATTTCTTCCAGCATGTTGCGTGTCTCGGACGTGTCGACGGCCCCCGACAGCACCTCTTCCGCCTCGGTTTCTGTCATAATTGCGCGAATTTCGTCTGCAGACAGTCCGACATAGCGAATACGTTGTGCAACCTCGTTCAATTGGGCGTTTGCATCTTTTACCGCCTGTTCAACCTTGGTATATTGGCCCAGGTTCGCTGAACAAGAACACCTGCCTTGGTTTGCATCAATAACTGCACAGAATTGGTCCATACATTCGTTATACTGATCTTGGCATGATTTGTTCAAATTGGCGGTCTGTTCCAGACGTGCCGTTGCATCTGCGATATCTTCGGATGTGGTTGTGGCCTTTCGCGATTTTACATTACGCACAACTTCGTCCAGGTTTGACCCTGTCTGTGTGCCTGAATCATCAATTATTGCGCGTCCACCCACCTCTGCGGTGCTGGGGCGCAATGTTAATCCCGCGCGTCGCACGGCTGGGTTGCTGTTTATACTGACATCAGACACGCGTTTGTTTCGTCCAACGGTATTCACAGTCACGTCCAGGTTTGAACGCGCTGATTTTAAATCTGTTTTATTTTCTGTGACGGCGCGTGTAATTATTCCTGTTCTGGATTGTACGGCCGGGGTATCAGGTGCGCCTGAAAAAACACGTGACACCGCATTTCGCCCAGGATTCACTGTGGCGCGTTGTGTTATATCGCGTGCAGATGTACCTGCGTCTTTATCTGTCGGAATTGCGCGCGACGCAACCACGTCCGCGGCAAATACACTGGGCGCAATAACCATAAACGCAAAAAAACAAGTCAGCAGTTTTTTCATTCTCTTGCGCGAATTATATCATAAAAAAACAATTAAGTCATTAAAAAGTCAACCGCAGCCCCGCCGAAATAAATGGTGTTTTCGATGTTATCCCGCTTGAAATCCATCCGTCAACGTTTTCGCTGTACTTGTATCTGAACGAAGCGACCGCCATATGGTCGATAAAATCATCGACATCGCTTTGCCATACACCTGTATCTGAAAGCATGTATGTCAGTGATATGCTGTATTTTAACAAATCATAACTGACGCCCGACCCGACGACAAACCCATCTGAAATATCGCCAATTGGGTTATCGTCATAAATCACGCGTGCGGTTGTCCCCCAGATCCAGCTGTTATATTGCAAATTCATGCCAATCGACATCTGTCCGCGCCAATCTGCGGTAACGCCGGGTGTATAAACCTCGTTATCAAAGTCGCGCGGATTGTCCATAAAAGACATCCCAATTGCGTATGCTGTTTTAATCTTTCCAGACGGGCGCCGGATTTTCATCCCTGCATCAACCGCCCAGTCGTAATTATTTGCAAATCCGGCCGCAGATACACCATATTGCACGCCGTTTGTTGGCGCAGACACGATGTTCACGCGTGGGTCACTGCGCCCAGATGTCAGTGTTGTATCCGCGATGATTGGGCCACTTGGGATAATTTTTTCGTTGTACAGCGGTCTGTCGTTTATACGCAGTCCCCCAACATCGGGCAATCCGACACCTAATTTGCGTGCGATTGAATCGGTCAAACCAAATTCAATTCGCCCATAATCGCGTGATTCAATGTATCCGAATGTTTCACGGGAAAAGTTCCCCTTGTCCAGGGCGGCTTTGTCCATTGCATACACAGCGCCCAGTTTATACGCATCATTTATTGCATATGTAAATTGTCCACGTGCACGCCAATCACCAATCCCCAGTGGTGATTCAAAATCAGGCTGAATCACACCGCCGGTCGCGAATCCTGTAATCTTTGCGGAAAAATTTCCCATGTCATATTGCAACGCATTTGCCGCATTTGGCATTAACAAGATTCCAGCCAATGCGATATATAATTTTTTTGTAATAAACATTTAATTTTGTTCCCCCGCGTCTTTCAGTATTGCATCACGCAGTTTATTATATGCGCGTTCTTCGATTTGTCGTACGCGTTCACGTGATATCCCATATTTTTGCGACAGTGCCTCTAACGTTGCGGCTGGTTGGGACAGGCGTCTTGCTGTTAAAATCGCACGATCGCGTTCTGACATTTTGTCCAGGTGTTTTTTCAGCAAATCATATCCACGACGCCGAAATTCGATTTGTTCCAGTGTTTCTTCGATTGTGTCACGTCCATCCGTCATATTTGACAGAATATCCGTCGCGCCATCATCTGAATTCAGTGGTGCGTTCAGTGACACATCACGGGCCCCAACACGTGTTGCCATGCGTTCTACATCTTTTTCTGGCACGTCCAGATATTGTGCGATTTTTTTTGTTTGTTCATCGGACAGGTTGTTGTCCATTATTCCCAATGCACGTTTTGCCCGTGACAGGTTAAAGAACACACGTTTCTGGTTCGCAGATGTTCCAATTCGCACGATTGACCAGTTATTCAATATTGTTTCATAAATTTCAGCCTTGATCCAGAACATGGCATATGTTGAAAACCGAAACCCTTTGTCTGGGTCGAATTTCTGCAACGCCTGCATCAACCCCATATTACCACTGGCAATTAATTCACCGACCGGAATGCCATAGTTTTTATAATCGTACGCAACAGACACGACCAGTTTTAAATGACTGGCCACTAATTTTTCTGCGGCAAATTTATCCTGATTTTTGACCCATTTTATAGCATACTCGTATTCCTGCTCTGCGGTCAGTACAGGTATTTTTTGCACATTTTGAATGTATTGTGCCAGTGACGCATCATCACTGACGCCACGTGCTGCAACAATGCTGTTGATTTTTTTTGCTGGTAATGTGGTCTTGATTTCCTTGCTCATAACTTTTATAGTATACCATAAATTAATAATTATCAAGTACAGGAGATTTATAACATGACATCCATGCTGGAAAGAAATAAAAAAGTCAAAGCGCCTAAAAAGACCCGCGCAGAACATATGGAAGATGCATTGTATCGCGAAGTTTGGGAAGACGTGAACAATGAAAAAACAATGCAGTTTATAAAAAAGTATTCAAAACATATGATTGTTGCGGCCTTGGCGATAATGATTATTGCGACATCGGTGCAGATTGGCATTCGCACACATCGTGCGAACAAGATTGCCACCGCCACGGCGTATGAAACCGCCATTGAAAATACAGACGCGAACGCATTGGCATCATTGTCGGACAATGCATCTGGCGCCACGGCGGATTTGGCACTGTTTCAGTCATATTTACTGGACCAAGATGTTAATAAACTGGAAAAGCTGGCCAATGACGGCAATACCCGTGATTTTCGTGATTTGGCAAAATTGCATATTGTTGGCATTCGCGGGGATGAAATGTCAGCCAAAGATTTGGAAAAATATCTCTCAGACCTGGATACCAAGGCATCGCCATTTTATTACACTGCCCGTTTAACGGTTGCCCAGAAATATTTAGCATCGGGCGAATCTGAACGTGCGAACAAAATATTGGATGAAATCATTGCAGATAAAAACGCGCCATCGGTTGTTTCTGCAACCGCGGCCAGTTTACGTTAATGGGGGCCAATATGCACAAATGGTTGTCGGTTTTTTGTTGTGCGATTGCGTTATCTGCCTGTGACAAGCATGATCCAATTTTGCCGGGCGTGCGCACACCTGTATTTGACACGGCGCAAATTAACGTCCAGAACAAAACAATCACTCAGATTCCAAATGCCGCGCACGTTGTTGATAATTCGTCATGTCCATACACCCAGGATTCATCCAATGTGATATGGGATGGCCCGCGCAAGATTTTTTCTGGATTTCCGACTGGCAATACTGTTTCTGTAAAAACGTACCCTGTGTGCAGCGGGAAATACCTGTACGCCGGCCTGACCACAGGTGAATTGGTAAAGTTAAACCCTAAAACCCGTCAGATTATTTGGATTGCAGACATTTATCGCACCAGTAATATGACCGGTGGCGCATCGATGGTTGATATTATTGCGCCAATTGTGCCGTATAAAAACGCGGTTTACGCAGGCGGTCTGGGCGACGCATTTTGCAGGATTTCTGACGCATCCGGGGACAGACAGTGGTGTCTGAACATCGGTGTTGGTGTGCCATTTGTAATTGCGGACTCTTATGCATTTGTGGTTGCCACGGACAGTAATTTATACGCGATTTCACTGCAAAATGGGGATGTTTATTGGCGTCAACCGGTAAAATCTCATGTTGCACCAATATACCAAGACGGTAAAATCATTGTTGGTGATGAATGGTTTAGTATAGAAAACGGTAAAAAAGTACTGGACAAATAAAAAAATATATTATATCATTCATCCGCTTAACGAAGATCGGGTGTTTAGCTCAGTTGATTAGAGCATCTCGTTTACACCGAGAGGGTCGGGGGTTTGAGTCCCTCAACACCCACCAGAATTTAACCTCCGCCATGTGGCGGATTTTTTATCGAAAAAATGGACGGTCGTCATGAAAAAAGACATCAAAGAAACCCTAGAAATAATTGGTATGTGTGCTGTTTCTTATATTTTAGTTATGCAATTAAATTCTTTGATAGTCAAGGGACACACATCAGAGCCAATGCCCATAAAGCAAGAACAACAAGATTCAATAAAAAAGTTCTCAAACCCGGATACTCTTCGAACCTTGGCGGTATCTAAACTACAAAAAACCAGATAATATTTATTTTTTGTAATCGCGCAATTTTTAGTATAAGATATCATTGTTTATTAGGAATCAAAGGAGATTTTATGAAAAAAGCAATTTCTACATTGGCTGTGCTGGCATTGGTGTCTGCATGTACAACTGTTAATCCATATACTGGCCAGACCCAGACGGCAAAATCGACATGGGGTACTGCGATTGGTGCGACTGCCGGCGCCTTGATTGGCAGCACGCAAAGCAGCGAGGGTGCCCTGATTGGTGGATTGGCCGGTGCTGCTGTTGGTGGTGGTGTTGGTTATTACCTGGATGCCCAGGCTGCGGAATTGCGTGCCGAATTGGTATCAACCGGTGTCCAGGTTATCGAAGATAATGATAGTATTCGTCTAATAATGCCGGGTAATATAACATTCAAGACAGATTCATCAGATATAAATTCATCATTTTATCCTGTTTTGAACTCTGTAGCCAAGGTGTTGAACAAATATTCAAATTCAACGGTACTGGTGTCCGGTCATACAGACAGCACAGGCACCCCAGAATACAATCTGAATTTATCGCGTGAACGCGCGGGTTCGGTTGCCGCCTATCTGCAGGGCCAGGGTGTAAAATCATCACGCTTTGAAGTTATGGGGATGGGGTCTTCGAATCCTATTGCATCAAATTCATCCGCCCAGGGACGTTCGTTAAATCGTCGTGTAGAAATAAAAATTATTCCAAACAAATAAATCTTATTTGTTGGGTGCTACAATAAAAAAAACACCGGCATTTGCCGGCGTTTTTTTATATGTCTAGCTTTTTTTGCATTTCTGCCAATACGGGGGTGTCTATCCCTAAATCACGCGCGCGCGAAATTAATCCGTTCAGTGCAAAAATACCTTCGACGGTACCCTGGGGTGGATTTCCCTGGGCGATTGCCATCCCGCCGGCAAAGTTGCGGCTGGTTGCGCTGGTTGCGGACAAAAACAGGTCGCCAATTCCACATAGTCCCAAAAATGTTTGCATTTGCCCACCCATTGCAATGCCGATTTTCATAACTTCATTCCATGCGCGTGTAAATATCAGCGCACGTTCGTTTTCGCCACCTGCGGCAATGCTGTTATATCCACAAATTAGTGCAACCGCATTTTTGCCAACACCGCATACCTGGGTTCCGATTATATCCTGGCTGGCTTCCAGGTACAGTTTATTCAGTGCGCCCTGCCCTGCGACAATTGCGTTATCTGTTCCGGCCAGTGTCGAACCTGTTTGGATTCCACGTGCGACCTCTGCGGCGAATTGCGGGCCTGACAAAACCCCAAAATCGACACATTCCGGCAGTTCTGCCTGCAGTATCTCGGACATGAATTGTCCTGTGCTGCTTTCTGCGCCTTTGGTGCAAATAATAACAGGCTGGCCGTTATACGCGTTTCGCGCATTTCGCAGCGTTTCGCGAAAGAATGCCCCCGGCGTCACAATCAGCCATACATCCGTATTCTTTAAATCCGCCATATCTGCGGTAATTCGAATATTTTGTGGCATTTGCACGCCTTCGAAATCCTTGTGTTCACCATCATAAGACCATAAAACAACATCTGCCCCACCCCGCGCAGATACAATTGCCAATGCCGATCCCCATGCGCCTGCACCAATTACACCAACTTTCATTTTATATTCCTTATTTTTCTTTCTATTTGGGGGACAACTGTTAATCCATCATCAGACAACTCAATTGCGCGTGCATAGGAATCAAGCGCTTTGTCCAACTCGCCCTTTGCTACGTATATGTCACCCAAGTTTTCAAACAAAGAAGAACATGTCTCAGACACTTCGCCTACGCGTTCTAACACCTCCAGCGCGGCATCCAGTCCTTCTCGTTGTGCGATTACAACCCCCAGCGTATCCCACGCCAGTATATCAGACGGATTGTACCGCACTAGATTCATTGCGTATTCATACGCATTATCCAGTTCACGATTTTGTTTTGCCCAAATTTTTGCCTGCAAAGACAGTATTTCTGGGTCCATCAATAATTCCTCTGATGCTTTACGAATATCTTTTTGCGCGGCATTCAGATCACCAAACGCGAAATTTATTTGCGCCCTGCTCTTGATAAAGAACGCCCTTCCCGTATCGGTTAATTTTTCTTCTTTTAATGCGCGTTCAATCACACGTATCGCGGCGCGTTTTTTTCCGTGCTGAATATTATGCCCAACCAGCTTATTCACCGCAGGTACAAACAGTGGGTGTTTTTTTGTCGCATTTTTCAGCCTGTCAATATCACCTGTTTTTTCTGCGTTGCGCAACAGGGCAAACAGATAAAACGGGCTGTCGCTTTTAATGTTTTTAAAATGCGCGTTGTAATCGCCTGTGTTGTTCCAGTAATAATTCCCCAGGTAATATTCGATTGCGTCATTACTTTGTGCGAATTGTGGGGCTGTAATTTGTGCGAATCTTAACAGTAATATCGCCAAATCAGAATACATCATAATTTGTGTATGCGACACATTTTGCACCAGGCTGAATGCCAATTGGTTTTTATATCCACTATATACGGACCAATCCGGCACAGATTTATAGTTTATCATAAACATCCCACCCGGTCTGGATGTAAAATCGCCATATAATTTTTCTGCGGCATCCAGCATGTCGTGGTGCACAAAGAACGACATTACATACAGATAATCATTTATGTTCATAAAGTCCGGGCTGACGGCCTGAAAGTTTTCTGCGGCTTTGTTTATATTGCCCTGCTCGGCATAAATTTGTCCACGGATAAATGCCTTCCATGAATCATGCGTTGGCAGTTTTTCTATGAATTGCAACGTGTTTGTATGGAAATCGTTTGCCACCCCGGACCAAATCCGCAATGGTGCCGTCAGTGCAGATTCGTCATTTTTGTGTCTTTTATATAATTCTTTCCATTCATCATTTTGCACCAGATATGCGTCATATATCAGGTGTGCTGGCATGCTTTTTTCGTTCTTTAACAGTTTTACATCCTGTGGCATGTGTCCACTTAAAAAATCCGATATATAAACCGTGTTTTGTACAACAGGATATTGCACGTCGCGCAGATTTTGTGTCAGTTGTGCGGCTGTGTTAAAATCATTTGTGTAAATTGCATGCTGTGCCGCCAAGAATGCGCCGTATTTCGTGGCCAC
The DNA here is from genome assembly GCA_045648865.1 of Candidatus Enterousia sp. GTDB lineage: Bacteria > Pseudomonadota > Alphaproteobacteria > Rs-D84 > Rs-D84 > Enterousia. The sequence continues at coordinate 3,987 of JAZROU010000068.1, read as the reverse complement.
AAATTCATAAGAATCTTGCTGTTTTGACTGATATACACTGTGCCAAACCAGTCCACCTGTGACTGCGATAACTGTAAATAAACTTATTGTGATAAATAAACTTTCTATTTTTCTCATAACTGTGCTAGAATAGCGCTTATGAACAATAAAGTCAAATTTGAACGTTATGCGCAACTGTTGCGCGAATGGTCTGGTCGCATGAACCTGGTTGCGCCCAGTACTTTGAACGATATTGAAACGCGTCACATCGCGGATTCTGCGCAATTGGCGGATGTTTTGCCACGCGACGTAGATATTATTGATTTGGGCAGTGGTGCCGGATTTCCGGGCATTGTTTTGGCGATTTTGGGCTGGCGCGTCACTTGTATCGAATCGATTGGAAAAAAAGTTGCATTTTTAAACGCTGTCAAAGAAGATTTGGGGCTGGATAACCTGACGATTTATCATGGTCGGGTCGAAGATTTTGTCCGGCATTTACCGGCAAAAACGAATAATTTTGTATTCACTGCGCGTGCATTTGCGTCATTGGTTAAAATAATGGATTATGTTGCGCATACAAAATACCGGCTTTTTCTGTTAAAAGGTCGCGAAATTGCCGGGGAAATTGATGTGGCGAAAGCGAAATATGAATTTGAATATGATTTAACGCCATCTAAAACCGGTGATGGCTTTATAATTTCTGTGCGTTTTTGCCGGTAATTTCATGTGAAACGCAAATTAATATGTTGAAAAAACATACTATTTGTAAAAACACCGGTGTTTGCCGGTGTTTTTTATCTTGTATTAATTTGTGACAATATAATATTGTGTTTTGCTAACGTTTTGTAAATAAGTTTATTTACCGTATTCATTGTTTCTTGTCTTGTTTTTTCGCTTGCGCTGCGCCATGGGTTTATTGGGCCGTTTTTTGTTTCAAATTCCCACAGCGGGTCCCACATGTTAAGTTGTGGTAAAAAGAAACAGCGGTTGAATTTATAGCATTCTTTGTTAGGGGTATATTTTATTGGTTTGTTTTTATATGCTTTTACTATGCTGTTTACATAAATGCCACGCTCTACAGATGATAAAAAGTCTTTTGTAGCGTACTTAATTATTATGTCTGATACTGCAGAATCGTAAAACAATATGTTTGTAAATGTTTTTGTGTTTTGTTTATATGCAATGATTTCTTGGCATGCATCAATAACAAATTTTTTTGCTTGTGGTATATTGTTGTTGTTTTCTATACAGTATTCTATTCCTTCGACGATTTCTGCGGCGGGTGCCATGATTTCGTTAAGTGCGGCAATTTGTGCGCGCACATAAGGGGTGTAATTTTCTGTTTTTCTTGTCAAGATTGCTTTGCGGGCATGTTCGCGTTCGTGTCGCAGGGTGAATTTGTGGTAACTGTTGTTCAGGTTGCAACAATCAATAACGCGCCTGTCGTTGGTGTCTGCAACAAAATACGACAGTTGGATTGTGTTAGATTTTATAAAGAATGCACCATTTGCCTTCTTGCCAAATTCCTTTGATGATTTTATTTTTATTGTGTCGATTTTGTATTTTAAATCCGGGATATTTATTTTTGTTGTTTTTGGCTTTGTTTCTGTTTGTACAGGTTTGTGTTCTGTCCATGCAGAAAACAGCGCGACGGCGCCAAAAATCAAAGGTAGTGACCAAGATGTGTAAATTTTGAATTTCATACCGTCATATATAGCACAAAATAAATCTTTGTCAAGAAGAATGTTTTAGTTTCATATGAAATTATTAATAATGTATTGATTTTTAATGTTTTTTATCGTTGTTTAGATAAATTCTTGACCGAATCGTATGTATTTTATAACCTGTACATGGAAATTATGGAAGGGAATATGACACGAATTATTGCATTTGCAAATCAAAAGGGCGGGGTTGGAAAAACCACAACGGCCATCAATATTGGTGCGTCTTTGGCGGCGATAAAACAGCGTGTATTGTTGGTTGATTTGGATCAACAGGGTAATGCTGGGACCGGTCTGGGGTTCGAACGTGCATCCCATCGCCAAAGTGTTTACGGTGTTATTATGGGTACGGCCAATGCGGCTGATAATATTTTGTCTACTGCGGTGCCGGGGTTGCATTTGTTACCGTCGTCCCAGGCGTTGGCCGGCGCGGACGTAGATCTGCTGGATATAGAAAATCGTGAATTTCGTCTGCGCGACGCGTTGCGTCCAATAATGGAATACTATGATTATATACTGCTGGATTGTCCGCCGGCATTGGGGTATTTAACAATTAATGCATTAACGACGGCGGACTCTGTAATTATACCGTTACAGTGCGAATTTTTTGCACTCGAAGGGGTTCAGCAATTAACAGACACAATCGACATTGTGCAAAAGAAATGGAATCCAGACTTGAATATTCTGGGGGTATTATTAACCATGTACGATCGTCGTTATGGTTTGACGCGTGCTGTTGACGAAGATGTGCGCAAAACGTTTGGTGACATTGTGTTTAAAACGGTTGTTCCGCGCAATGTCCGCGTGTCTGAGGCGCCATCCCACGGCAAACCGGCATTATTTTATGATTTTAATTCAACCGGCGCCCAGGCATATTTGCGTGTCGCGACCGAGGTTGTAGAACGAACCACAGGGGGGACAGATGGCGAATAAATTTGGTTTAGGTCGTGGATTGGCGGATATTGGTGCGTCGCGTGGTGCGATACCTGACATATCATTGTTGACCCAGAATGAACGTGTTGTTGTCCGTCAAATACCATTGGCGCAAATTGGGGCAAATCCTGATCAGCCACGCAAAACATTTTCAGAATCAGAATTGGCGGAATTGGCGGCATCTATCCGTGAAAAGGGTGTGTTACAACCTATTTTATTGCGCAGTGTATCTGGGCGTCCTTATATGTATGAAATTGTTGCCGGCGAACGTCGTTTTCGTGCGTCCAAGATTGCCGGACTTAGCGAGATTCCAGCCCTGGTAAAATCAATGGATGATAATAATGCGCGCGAAATCGCATTGATTGAAAATGTCCAACGCGAAAATCTGAATCCAATCGAAGAAGCGCGTGCCTATAAAAATCTGATGGAATGTTGTGATTATGAATTGGATGATGTTTCGCGTCTTATTGGTAAATCGGCCAGTTATATTCGCAATATGCTGCGTTTAACATCGTTACCTGAATCTGTCCAAGGATTGGTAGAGCAGGGCGAGCTGTCTGCATCCCATGCGCGAACGATTGCTGTTGCAGAAAATCCGACCGAATTGGCGCATAAAATCATTGCACAGAAATTATCTGTTGCGGCAACTGACAAATTGGTAAAGACCGCGCCACGCGCCCAAAATACGCGCGCGCACACGCAAAAAACGATTGATGCTGCATCTGTTCGCGAGATTGAGGGACGTATAAAGTCTGCCCTGGGGGTGCCTGTAAAGTTGACTGAACGTCGCGGCGGGGCAGGGCAGATAACATTATCTTTTGCGACGCGCACCCAATTATACGAATTGGTTGAATCATTAACCAAATAAAAATGTTAAAAAAAGCCGGTAAAAGCCGGCGTTTTTTATAAAACACAATAACATGTAAAATTGTTAATTATTTCCCGGTCTTTGCCGGTGTTTTTAACATGTTTTTGCACTATGTGTATTTTTATTGATTTTAATTGAAAGTTGGCAATTTTTTTTGTAGCCTGAACATGCGATAAAAAAATACAGGGGAAACATACGATGGACGACAAAAAATTATCATTTGAAGAGGCTTATAAACAGCTAATGGAATTGGTGAAAAAGATGGAATCTGGCGAATTGCCGTTGGCGGATTCTGTTGCCGCCTATGAACAGGGGATAAAATTAAAGGCGTACTGTGAACAATTGTTAAAAGAAGCAGAATTAAAAATCGAAACCCTGAAAGTGGGCGCATAGTAAAAACACAACAGGTATTATCGTGGCAGACAAAGGCAAATTGACCCCCGTTATGCAGCAATATGTAGATATGAAGTCTGAAAATCCAGACGC
>JAZROU010000067.1:0-3042 GCA_045648865.1 Candidatus Enterousia sp. | reverse complement strand
TTCGTATCGGTATAAATGCAAGGTTCTGATATTATGTTGAAAATGCGTTTGATTTTGACGGGGGTGTTGGGCTGTGTGTTGGTTGTGTCGGCGCATGCGGTAGAGTTGCGAGGCATGGCATCTGTCAATGTAACCAGTGATACGGCCATGACGGCAAAAAATATCGCGTTTGACGAGGCTAGACGTCAGATAATAAGGGATTCTTTGCGTCAATATGTAGATGTAGATGCCCTGAATGCTGCGATGCGTGGTGCAAAAGGTTCAGAATTAGCCGAGCTGGTTGCAACGTCCAGTATTGATGGTGAAAAATTATCTGATACTACATATTCGGCAAATATTTCGATGATGTTGGATGTGGATGCAGTGCGGGGATGGCTGGATGCAGGGGGGGTTAAAAATTCGCTGCCAGAAGATGGGGTGGGGGATTCTATTGTGGTTTCAGTCAAAATGTCTGATGCGATGGCGAATTGGATTCAGCTGAATCAGATATTGCGTGATGGTAAATTTGATACGGTTTTGCGATCAATGACACGCGATACAGCGATGTTTGAATTGCCGGTATCTGGGCGTGATAGGTTTGTGGGCGATGTGCGTGCGGCGGGCTGGCGATATGAAAATAGTGACGGTGGAATAACGATTTGGAAATAGAATTCGTATCCTTGACTTTGCATTTTTTTAAGGTATGTTAAGTCATGTGGATGAAGAAAGGGGATGATGTTGATAAGGGCTTCTTGGTTTTTATTATTGATGTTTGTACCGGGATTGTCATTGGCAGATGATGTTGTTGCCACGGATAAGGGCAGTTTGACATTGGCGGTGCGACGGATTGGGTTGGATTGGTCGCGTACAGATGTAAAAAATGCAGCAGAGTATCAGAATTCGCCAATTTCTGCGTTAAAGGCGGACAGCCAGGATTTTATTAAGGGTGTTTTTGATACCGCATTAGAGTATAGCAAAAATCGTTTTCAGTGGGATAATTCGTTGTTTATGGAATACGGCGAAACAAAGATTAAGCCGTACGATGAACCGGCAACGGTCAGTGAAAACGCAGATGATATTTTGTTGTCCAGTGATTTGTCGTATGCGTGCTGGGAGTTTTCGGGATTTAAGTTGGGGCCAACCGTTCGTGGGGCATATGATACTGAATTTAAAACGTCGGGTGATACACCGCGTCAGAATTTGGTGCGCGCAAGTGCGGGTATTTCACTGTTTGACAATATTGTTGTAAAGAGTTTGTATCTGACAGGCGTATATGAATATGATTTTACGTATTCTGATTATCAAGTCAGCAAGACTGCTGCGGAGTTTGGGTGGCGTTTGGAATATGAAATTCGTGATGGCGTAAGGTTGTCATCTAATGGATATTATCGTGAATATTTAAGTTACTCTGAGTTTATAGGTACGGATTTGGAACGCGATTTGAGTGCGGTTCTTCGTATGGATACAAATTTGTGGGGTGATTTGACGATGGGGCCATATGTGCAGTATCGTCGTGCCCGCGCCCGTGGGGTTGATGTCTATGGCAGCAACTTTATCATGGGGATTTCTTTCAACTATATCACTTCGTTTGGATTGATATAGAAAACCAGTTCCTTTCTTGTCTTGAAGTCCCGCGTCAGCGGGACTTTTTTATGTGTCTGGGGTAAAAAATTGATGTGTGTTTTTCTGCTTTACTAAATGACTGAAAAATCGTATAATATGGGGGATAGAAAGAAGGGAATAAGCATGAAATATAAATCAAGTGTTGCGACATGGGTGATTTCACGTATGTTGGTTTTGACGGGTGTTGTGGCATTGACTGCATGTGCACGTTCGGGCGCAGATGTAATGGAATATACTGGTGTGGCATCGACGCCAACGGTTGATTATGTTGAATCTTTGGATGTTTATTCCGCGCCGCATAAGGATTCTTTTTTGAATCAGTTGGCGATGAATTATCGTTCATATGCAATATATAATGCCCGTACCAGTGGGTATGCGGATATGGGGGAATTGTTTGCAAATAAGGCGGTGGCCGCATTCAGTGGCGAAGTGCCATTCCCAGAATCCTTGGAAAATTGGCCGGTTGAGAATGATCAAGAGGCATTCGAATTGTATACTGCATATAATGATTTAATGGATCAGTTGAAAAATGATGCGTCGTATACGAATCCAGAACTGGCAGCAGAGGTGCAGGCAAAATTTGATTGTTGGTTGTCAGCATCTGCCAGTGGACAAATCGCAACAGCAAATCAGTGCAAAGAAAGATTTAGCAAGGCGTTGACCGCGCTGCGTGATTGTCGTGGTGGCAAGGTTGTTAACAAATCGCCGGTCGTTACTACTGTTTCAGAAGAAACAACGGTTATGGTTGAAAATGGCGATGAACGTGTCGCAGGGACATATTATGCAGATACGCGTAATATGAACGCAATGCGCGGGGCCGGACAGGCGCGCGAAGGGGTTATTATTGTGAATAACGTTAATGTCCCTGAACATTTGATAAATCCGGTGCCGGTTCAGCCTGTAGTGTTCAATCAGAATATTTATGGTGGGGACAAAACCGTCACAAAAAGTGCAAATGATAACAGTGTTCGTAACAGTGGAAATCGTTTGATGGCGGTTGATTGCCCCGCGGGCAGTACAGACTGTGCGGCGCATGAACATGCATGCAATAATGGTGATGCGGATTGTAAAGATGCGCCATCAGTTGCGGTATTCGTTACTGAGAAAGGACAGTCCACACCCCAGTGCCCGGCATGTGCGTCATGTCCATCGTGTCCAGAATGCCAGGAATGCCAAGCGATACCAGCCATTGGTGATGAATTGGTTTCGCGTGAAGAATTTATTAATATGATGATGGCAATGCGTGCCGAATTGGCGGCAATCAATGCGCGTTTGGATCAAATTCAGGCGGCCCAGGGTGAAAAAACAATGATAAAGGTTCAGCAAATACCACTGGAACCGACCCAGCACGTGATGGAAGAAGTTTTTGAAATCCGATTCGATTTTAACAAGGCGACGATTAAGCCTGAATACCAAGAACTGATTAAACAGTTGGTTGAT
>JAZROU010000066.1:0-2369 GCA_045648865.1 Candidatus Enterousia sp. | reverse complement strand
GTGGTGGTGAATGTGGGAACTGCGTTGCATTGATTGTTGACGGGGTTGTTGTATCAGGCCCACCGTTTCATCCGAATTGCGGATGTTCTTTGAGTCCACAAGATATCAAAAACGCAGAACAGCACAAATCAAATCTGCATGACACGGTTGCCCCGGACAGAAATGTTGATACACGCGATGTAGAATGGTTAAAAAAATCACTGACAGAGCTGGATTGTTATGAACCCGATACCCGTGCCGGCGAAAGTGCCGACAATCCAAACCCGTATCCGAACCAGAAACTGTTTGATGCGATTGAAAAGTTCAGAAAATTACAAAAAATCAAAGAGCGTGGCGCTGTCAAACCAGGCCACTGGACAGAAGTAAAAATAAATCAAGAATTGGAAAAGAAACAAAGCGAGAAAAAAGATATGAAAGATATTGATACAAACAAAGTGTCTGATATGAAAATGAGTCATAAAGGTATTGAGTGGTTAAAAGGGTTAGAAGGTTCGGTCAAGGTTAATGGGAAACACGTTATATACGATGATGTCACGGGCAAACCTGTACCTGCAGGAGTTTCATTGCCAGTTGGAGCAACAATTGGCTATGGGCATTTGGTAAAGCCGGGTGAAGATTTTAGTGCTGGTTTAACGGAACAACAGGCGACAAAACTGTTGCAGCAAGACCTGCAAGCAACCTATAACACAATAAATGAACAAATCTCTGCCGATGCTATATCAAATATGACACAAAGCCAATATGACGCATTGGTGTCGATGGTATTTAATATTGGGGCCGGGTCTGCTGCACCACAAAATAGAAATCGTGGGCTATACCAATCAACGGTTAGAAAATATTTGAATGACAATAAATATAAAAGCAATATTTACCCAAATTTAGAAGATGCGTGGCGTGCATTTAGGAATGAAGGAATCTTGGATGGGCGACGTGATGCAGAATGGCGGCTATACAATAATGCAGACTATAGTGGTTATTGATTTATCTGAATAAGTTGTTCCAGGTATTGCTTGGCGGCATCAAATTTTGATGTCGCCGCATTTATCCCAATGATTGAACCGCACTGTGGATAACAAGAATCTGGGCGCTGAATATATGATGTTGCATCTGCTGCGCTGTCTATATATTGAATAAAATTGCCCCACATGCTTTCATAGGTTTGTCTATATTTTGTTGTTATTATTTCTGATACAATTGTCTTATAACATTCCGTATGTGTATCTATTACTTGTACAATTTCTATGGTCATATTGGCGCGTTTGCTGGCATTTTCGTATTCTGTATCACAACTTTGCATCATAAGCCTGTAATCGGGGGCCGCAAAAACAGTACGTGATAGTATTATAAACATAGAAAACACAAAAAATATATTTTTCATACGTAAATGATATTTAGATTTGTATTGATAGTCAATAATATTGTTCGCACTAAAATCTGAAAGAATAGATTACTTAAAAGGCACAAAAAACTGGGTAACGGCAAAAAACGGTTGGTTGAAAAGAGTAAACAAATACTAATTACTGTCTAATCCATACCCCTTCAAGTGTTGCTTGCATACCACAAAATGTACTAAATGAATCTGCATTGATAAAATGCAGATTCATTTTATCTTCAGACTCCATTTGAAACAATATACCAACAGGAATAAAATATTCCGTATCTGTCCCTCTGTCATATTGATATTTTTTGCTGTTGTATTCTGCCTTATCCCCGCTGATTTCTATTTTACCTTCAACATCACAGATGTGTAAGTCGTACCAAGATTCCAATTTAAAATCGCATGTTTTATCATCACAGTTAGAAACTTCCATCACCCTACCAAAAACAGTGTCCCGGTCATTTAAATACCACTTCCCCGCCCACTTTTGGGTTGTATTTTCACATTTTGCCGACTGATGAATCAGCATACAAGAACATAAAGTGTATATAAAAAAACGCGTGTTTCTGGTCATCAATATGTATTGATATTACCATGCCTAACAGGTGTCAATTATGAAAAAATAGATTGCACAAAGGCAATTGATATTGATTTTTTATTATCTGCTTTGCCATAATGCATTGTATGAAAAGACTTGTCTTATTTTGTGTATTTTTGATTGGATGTAGCTCTACAGACAGCAAATCTTGTGAGTTCTGTGGCAAATGGTCTTTTGACCGATTTGAATATGCCGGATATATAACCGCAGATTGCGATTGGATGGCGCAAAGTTATTATGAAAATACTGCTGTTGAAATCAATGCTGCAAACATTACCATCGGCGATTTTGATGTTGATGAAAACGCTCAAGAAATTCTGGTAAGAAAAGATACAGACACAACAGACAAATTTTATGCACCCAATCCATATTCTATATATGTTTATTTGGATG
>JAZROU010000065.1:0-6067 GCA_045648865.1 Candidatus Enterousia sp. | reverse complement strand
GATGAGATTTATAAAAAAATATTTTAAAATCTTTGTTGGCATTGCTGTAATCGTCTTGGTTTTAGCGACTTTCTTTTTTGCCCAACGAAGCGCTACACTGGAGACGGGGGTGTTAAAGGACTGGCGGGCAGCTTCGATTGATAGACGCGTGTCTGCGGTGCAAATTATGGCGGGCACAGATGGGGATTTGGATTTGCTGGTGGCATGTGTTGATAAGATGTCCACCCTGCCCGAAAGTGGCGAAATGGCAATCCGGGATGCTGTATCGCTGTGTCGTACTGGGATTCAAATGAAAGAAAATCTGTAAGATGTGGCGGCAGCTGCTTGCATTGTTGTTTTTATCAGGATGTGTCGTGTATCCAGGACAACAGTTCATTGGGGCGCGGTATTTAAATTCGCCACTGGGTGAAGGGAAGATGCCGGATACAGATCCACTGATAAGGTTTGATGCATTTGATTGTACTACATTTGTTGAAACCGTATTGGCCGATAGCGATCTGAAACGATTGAACCGTATAAGATATAAAGATGGTGATGTCGACTTTTTATCGCGCAATCATTTTATCGAATCTGATTGGATGGACAATAATTCGGACATTCTGGAAAATATTAGTTCGAAATACGCCAAAACAAAAATTCACAGTGTGACAATTGATAAACAAAATTGGTTTCGGGTCGTGCACGGAATAGATATTGTGGCCGAACCGCAACGGATAGACATTGAATACATTCCATATAAATATGCACAAGATATTCAGATAACAAAAACTTTGGTCGTGTTGTTTGTTGCTGACAACCCAAAATTTCGTGATACAATAGGGACTGATTTGGCCATTGTGCATATGGGGTTGTGGTTGCCAAACGGTATGCTGCGACATGCGTCCAGCACATTTGGCAAAGTTGTGGATGTCAGCATGGATGAATATATCATGCAACGTATGAAAAATGTTAACAATCTGGGGATAGTGTTGGTTGAAATAAAATGAATGATGAAAAATTAATTTTTATGGATATGGGCGGCCTGGATGGGGAACGACACAGTCAGCGTCCTGTGTTGTGTCTGGGGATTGAATCGTCGTGCGATGAAACGTCTGCAGCCATTGTAGACAGTGATAAAAATATATTGGCGCATATTATTTATTCACAAATTCCAGAACATCAAAAATATGGTGGCGTTGTGCCAGAATTGGCGGCCCGCGCCCATATCATGGTAATTGATGATGTTATAAAGCACGCACTGGATAAAGCAAAAAAAACAATAGACGATATTGACGTAATTGCGGCAACCGCGGGTCCAGGATTGATTGGTGGTGTTTTGGTCGGTTGGATGGCCGCCACTGGGATTGCACAAACACAGGGCAAACCATTGGTTGCTGTAAATCATTTAGAGGGACACGCATTAGTGCCAAGATTGTGCGCGACAACTGCAAGTGGAAGTATGGATAATTTATCAGTGGATTTTCCGTACCTGCTGATGTTGGCGTCTGGGGGACATTGCCAGATATTATTGGTTCGAGGCGTTGGAAAATATGAATTAATCGGACAAACATTGGATGACAGTGCCGGCGAAGCGTATGATAAAGTTGCAAAAATGTTGGGGCTGGGATATCCAGGCGGGCCAATTGTGGACGCGCGCGCGCAAAATGGCAACCCGAACGTGTTCAAATTTCCGCGTCCACTGTGTGATAAACCAGGATGTGATTTTTCGTTTAGTGGGATAAAAACGGCAGCAAGGACGTTCTTGAATCGTGAAAATCTGCCACTGTCGGACGAATATATTAATGATTTCTGTGCGTCGTTTCAAATGGCGGTATCAGATTGCATTATTAACCGATTGACAAATGCAATGCAAGATTCGCGCGTACGGGACGCCGCGCCAAAGACACTGGTTGTTGCAGGTGGTGTCGCAAAAAACAGCGCAATTCGTCACGCGATGGAACAGTTTGCCAATAAAAATAATATGGTTTTTGCCGCGCCACCAATGGGTCTGTGTACAGATAATGGCGCAATGATTGCGTGGGCTGGGCTGGAAAATTATATGATTGGCAAGGTTGTAACAGAACCTGTTGCGCCAAGACCGCGTTGGCCGCTGACCGAATTGTAAAAAAATCTTGGATGTGGTATAATTGTCAGTATGGATAAGCAAAAAGAACAAATATTTGAAAACGCAACACGCAATTTAATTCGACAGGTCGAAACGTTAGGACTGTCCCAACGCGAGCGATTGCAGGCAAAGAACTTTGTGTTATTGTTCCGAGACAGCTTTAAACTGGATGCGGTTAAACATGCGACGTTCGCGCCAGAAATCGGAAATGACTATAAATTGTTTCCATATGATTCGTGGGGTTTTTGCAAGGCATCTAGTACCGCATTTGTAAGCCTGATGAACAATCCAAAACAGTGGCGATTGATGTATATTAGTGAAATATGGTCATATGGACCACACTATTTCATCCAGCACATCCCGTCAGGCCAGGCATTTGATTTGACATTTGATCAATATTTAACCGATGGGATTGAGGTTCCGTACTATATGGGGCGGGCTGTCAAAATATCGCAAACATCCCAGGATACGGCGATAAGATTTACGCATGCAATAGGGTTGGATTTTATGCAGATAGTGAAAAATAACAAAAAGTTTAAAGAGTAGAGAGTTATGCAAAAACCGGAACCGTTTGTTAATGGCGAAACAATTTTTAGTGTGTCAGATGCGTCTGCTTTGCTGAAGGGTGTTGTAGAAACCGCTTTCCCGCGAATAAAAATACGCGGTGAATTGTCACAAATTACACGTGCCACATCGGGACATATGTATATGACAATAAAAGATTCTGGGGCAGCAATTTCTGTGATTGTGTGGCGTGGAACCCCGGTTTCTTTTAATCTGGAAGATGGGATGGAGGTTATCGTTACTGGGCGTTTTACAACATATCCTGCGCGCAGTAACTATCAAATAATTGTAAGCGAAATTGAGATGGCGGGTGTTGGTGCCATATTGAAAATGCTGGAAGAACGCAAACGAAAACTTGCCGCTGAAGGCCTGTTTGATGAACAGCGTAAAAAGCCCCTGCCCCGGTTGCCGGAAAGGATTGGTGTTGTTACCAGTCCGACGGGCGCAGCATTCCAGGACATTCAAAACAGACTGCGTGAACGTTTCCCTGTTCAGGTGCTGTTGTATCCTGCGACAGTACAGGGTGCAACCGCAGCAGCCGAGGTTGCCGCAGGCATAGAATACTTTAACCGCATGAAAAATGTCGATGTTATTATTGTTGCGCGTGGCGGTGGTTCGCTGGAAGATTTGTTGCCATTTTCAGAAGAAGTTGTTGTTCGCGCAGCAGCGGCCAGTCAAATCCCATTAATATCAGGCGTTGGGCATGAACCAGATTGGATGCTGATTGATTTCGCAGCGGATTATCGTGCGCCAACACCAACGGGTGCAGCCGAAGCAGTCGTACCAACAAAAATATCACTAATTCAAGAACTGGATAATATGTGGACAAGGTTATCTGGAAACTTTATAACAAGATTGTCAAACGCCAAACAAAGAATTGAATCCGTGACCGTTAAAAACCCCAGACAGTTGGTTATGGAACATGCACAGAGACTGGATGACGTTGGGCGCACAATGAATATTATAATAAATGCAAAAATAACAAATGCACACCAAAAAATGGATTCCGTTTCAGGGTTCCCATGCATACTGCAAAACCGCATGAACATATTGAATCAATCTGTGCAACATTTGGAACAAATGCTGAAATCACTTAGCTATAAAAGCGTTCTGGCACGCGGATACGCAATTGTTCGCGACGAAGCCAATCAGATAGTCAGTGCCAGCACAGGAAACAAACCAAAATCAATCGAATTCGCAGATGGAATTGTGCATTTATAAAAAAATGAAAAGTTATGACGTAATTATTATAGGTGCAGGTGCTGCGGGGCTTAGCGCGGCGGGTGTTTTGGTAAAACGCGGAAAACGCGTTGTGTTGGTCGACATGGGGGCACAGGCGGGACGAAAGGTTATGGCGTCTGGTGGTGGACGATGCAACATCACAAACGCCGCCGTTAAGCACGATAGATATTTTGGTTGTAATCCAAACTTTGTTCGCAGCGCAATCAGTCGCACAACCCCAGGTGATATAATTGAATGGGCACAATCACATGGGATAAAATTGTTCGAAAAAAATCCAGGTCAGTATTTTTGTTCGGGTGGTGCGCGCGGGGTTCTGGATGCGCTGATGCGTGATGCGCAGGGTGCAGAATTTATCTTTAATACCAATGTTTCCGAAATACAAAAACAAGAAAGTGATTTTATTGTAAATGACTGTGTTGCAAAATCTGTAATCATTGCCACGGGGGGAACATCTTTTGGTGTGCTGGGGGTATCTGATGCGGGGTACAAAATCGCACATAAACTGGGGCATAAAATTATTCCTGTGCGCCCTGCATTGTGTGCGTTGGCATTTGCAGGCGCGCCATCACATTTGGCGGGCGTGTCGCTGGATGCAGAAATCACAATTAATAAAAGTGTCGTGCGTGATTCTTTGTTGTTTACACACTTTGGAATTGGTGGGCCGGCCGCATATCGCGCCAGCCTGTATGACATTGGCAACGGAATATATTTAAACCTGTTGCCAGGGATGAATGTTTTCGAAAAACTGCGCGAATTAAAGTGTTCGCATGGTCGAAAAAAATTATCGACAGCTTTATCTGAACTGTTGCCAACAAGTGTTGCAAAATGGATTGCAGATACAGAAATGCGAAATATCGCAGATATAAGGGATAAAGAGCTGGGGCAAATCGCGGACAAAATAACAAAAATATTTATCCCAGCTCAGAATATAAAATATCACAGCATGGCCAGTGCAGAGGTCGTTCGTGGCGGCGTTGACACAAATCAAGTGTCATCCAAGACAATGGGGTCCAAGGTGTGCCCTGGCCTGTTTTTTGCAGGCGAAGTTCTGGATGTGGCCGGTGATTTGGGCGGATTTAATTTACATTGGGCATGGGCCAGCGGACGTGTGGCCGGCGAAAACGCGTAAAATAAAACTTGAATCTTTACCTATATCTTTTGTCATGTGAATAAATGTATTATTAATGCGACCAAAGGATAGGAATATGATTCAGGCAGCTTTTACATCGCATGACAACCAGAAAATAATTTGTTCTGTATGGGATGATGTGGCGCACCCAATCGGAATTGTTCAAATCGTGCATGGAATGGATGAAGATGTGTATAGATATAATAATTTTGCGCGTTTTTTGAATAAAAATGGATATATTGTCTGTGGTGACGATCATCGCGGACATGGTCGAACAGCAAAAATAGAAGACGGCACATACAAACATAAAGACGTTTTTAACGATACCGTCTTGGATGAATTAGAGATATTAAAATACCTGAAAACAAAATATAAATTACCTGTATTTCTGTTCGGATATGGATATGGTGGTTTTATTGCGCGAAAAATGCTGGCGCAGACCAAGATGTATTCTGCTGGGGTATGCGTGACCGGACGCGCGCGATATTCACGCGGCGCTTTGATGATTGCAAAATATGTCGCGTGGGCGGGCAAGTGTTTGCGTGGCGCCAGGTCGGATGCAAAACTTATCGAAGCATGGATGCCGGTACCTGGGATAATTTCAGGACCATATAAAACAAAATATAATGGCCATGAAGATGTTAAACACCAAATAATGCTGCATCGTCATAAATGCTTTTCAAACGGATTTTATTATTCGTTGTTTAAAAATATGCTGCAATCTGATTGTAATAAAGTAAACGAGACTTCGTTGTTGGTGATAAGCAATGGGGATGACGTTGCCGCACAAAAGGGTAAACTGGGACGCAATTTGTATAATGCATATAAAACATCAGATTTACGCAAATTGACGCTGATTATATATACGAACGTTAAACATGATTTGTTGTTCGATATAAATTGGGAAAATGCGCAAAATGATATACTGGATTTTTTCCGACAGAATGCGTCACGATAACTGGTTTACAATTAATGTTTTTGCCATTGTGATGGATTCATCTGTTATTTCTGCGCCACTGATTATGCGC